>JAJRTT010000399.1 GCA_024278155.1 Bacteroidota bacterium
CTATACCCACATTATTCGAACCGGAAGTATCACTAATGGTTGAGTTGTAACCAATTGCAATATTGTAGTGCCCGATTGCATTTTTTAATAATGCATTTGCCCCGACTGCTATATTTCTTGCTCCGGATCTATTAAATCTCAAGCTTTGTGCTCCAATAGCAGTATTTTGATATCCCTCAGTATTAAAGTAAAGTGAAGCAAACCCACTTGCAGTATTTTCACTTCCTGATATGTTGGTAAAAAGTGAGGAGGTACCATTAGCAGTATTATTGTTTCCTGTTTCGTTATTATTAAGCGAAGCAGCCCCAAATGCAGTATTTGCATCTCCGTCGGTATTATTAAATAGCGAAGAAGTTCCACTGGCAGTATTGGTGTTTCCTGAAGTGTTTTTATAAAGTGAATAAGCCCCGTTGGCCGTGTTTCCATATCCATTTAAATTCGATAAAAGTGTTTTTGAACCAACAGCCGTGTTATGGAGGCCATCTAACATATATCCCGTACTATTATTATGTAGAGCCGAATCACCCACAGCAACATTTTCTCCATCAATAGATAGCCCCCCTGCTTCTCTCCCGACAAACACACTGTTCATATTAGGTGCAATCCGCATAGAGTCGATAATGAACCTTTCCAAAGTGCTGTTGCCACAATAGATCTTTATCAGGTCATCATCCGGTTGCAAGCCATTCCCGGTAGTAATCTTTGTATCAAAATCAAAATCTGCAATTTCTCTTGCAAATTCACTCGTGAGATAATTCCATGTCCCGGATTTGTAGTAAAGAAAACTTTGGGCATCGGTGGCAAAAACCAGGAGGCCTTCTGCAGGGTTGGAAATAGCAAAAGCTTGCGCCACCGTCATTCGTGGCACCAACATTCCCTGTGTGGTGGATTTTATATCCAATATTGCCGAAGGGTCGGCATCGGATTCATCATTGTTTATCCCTACTCCTTGTGAAAAGGAACCGAGCATTAAAACAGTTAATGCCGCTGCGAGTAAAATTTTTACTTTTTTCATAATTTTTACATTTTAATTCTTGCTTTCAATTCTTGTTCAACAAAAATAATTGTGCAGAAGGGAAAAGACTTGCACTATTCTGTCAAATGCTTGCACTATACTTGCATTTTTGGTGCAAAATCAACAATAATGGTAAAATTGGGTGATTTTGGTTTGTTGCTGACAATACCAACAAGGGGCAGGAAAAAGAAGCCCACTTGTTAAGGCGGGCCTCCTTATAACATCATGGAAGATGTTACATTTGCTTCTTTGTCCGGGTGCTTATTCGTCAGACCGCTGCACGCTGGCTCCGGCACTATTCGTCAGACCACTGCGCACCGGCAGGCGCATAGGCAGTGGTCAGACGAATTGCAGCGCACCGGCAGGTGCATGGGCAGTGGTCAGACGAATTACCGGGCAAAGCCCCCAAGGCCGGACTTGGTCCCTTTCGGGTTAAATAAGGGCCTTGCCAAAAGCAAGGCCCTCTTTCGCTTAATCGGGTCTTGGATCAATTCGGTACTTTTGATTGTTCGTTCAGGTTTCCTTTCCAGATGTCGTCCTTGTCCTTATTGTCAACCTGTGAGTCCATGTCCATGTCGGACGGGACATAGTCTTTTGTCCCGGCAACGCCCGACCAGATGTTTTTGTCGGCGGTGTTCACCGTTCCGTTGGCATTTACATCGCCACCGAACATCACGGCCTTGCCGTTGACGCTCTTTTGCCCTGACAGGTAGGCTTTGTTTACACCCGTCGTAAAGTCGTAAGAGTAGGCCCCGCCGGATTCGTTCAACGGGTTTGCGGACATAATCCCGAGGTGGTTCCTGTGCCAGGTTACCACAAACAATGAGTTGCTGATGGAATTGGCGAACGAAAGCGGTGATGAGCCATCTGTCCCCACTACTGAACCGTCTTTCAACAGGAAGGCCGCCTGACGGGCCAGCCTTGTTGAATTTGTTGCTCCCGCAGCACTCGTTGCATCGCGCAGCTCCACCAAAACCCAGTCAACCACATTGGCATTGGGAATGGCCGTTACGTTTTCGCTTCCGGCATAATTCCACGGAGCGGTGTTAAAGGGCTGATTGAGCGGGATAAGTGCAGGGTTTAGGTCCGTGCTCATTTCGGTTGTCTTGAACGGCCCTTCGAGGAAGGCCCTGAGGTTGAGGTCGAAGTCCGGGACAAACCATTCAATTCGGTTGTAAGGGTCGTTTTCAAAAACCTCACCCGAAAAAGAACCGGAATAATCAGCAAAGGTAATTTGTCCCTGGTTGACGTTTTTTGCCACATTGAAAGCGGCACTGGCGTTATCAGGAAAAGCGGCACCTGTTATTGTCAATACCTGGCTGTTGTCAATGGTAAGCATGGACGAGGATGCAGCCGGGTTTACAAAATCCTGGAATGTGCAATTGTTGAAACTGTATGCAGGATCAATGTACGCTCCGTTTTCTATGTTTATGCCATTAAATCCCATTCCCTGGAAAACAGCATTTTCGGCCCGGATGCCCCCACCGGTTTTCACATCGAATGAATAACTCCCACCCACGGTGTTTTCGATCATTGCAGGGTTCAGGGCACTTCCCAATATTTCAATGGTCCCACCGGTATTTACCTCTATTCCGTTGTCAACATTTAAAACAATTCCTTCTCCAAAATGCATGGTGCCACCATTGACAAATATCCCCCCATTGCAGGTTAAGGGTGTGAGAGGGCTGACATGTCCCTGGCTTAAGAGGATGGTTGAGCCGATTGATAACCCTGTTGTATTGTCGCCAATAAAGTTAAGCAGTGTTGTCGGGTTGTCTTTGTTAATAAAAACAGTTGCACCATAATTACTGGTATTGCCGGTGTTACCGGAATAGTCATGGAATACCGCATCATTGTTCCCAAAAAAACCAATTATATGAGATGCGAAATCCACGTTGGCATTCTGTTCGATAATAAAGTCTGACCAAAAACCATGGCCATCGCTTGTGGTTCCGTAGTTATCGACCATATTTCCACTGAAGGCATGAAAATCGCCCAGGCACTCTATGTTTGTAAAGTTAAACAGGACATTTGGCCCGTTGTCAATAGATAATTCGTAAAAGGTTTCATTTCCGGCAGTTGAGTTAAGTTGTTGATCGGATGTCCCAGCAAAACTCACTGTTGACATTCCCGGTGAAAATCCTGTGGTGCTTGTATTTGCAGTGTTCCAATTGTTCCAGTTGCCACCAATGTCAATAATTGCCGTTTTGATTGCCGGAACGCCCAGGAAGGAATTGTTTGCAATGCTTATGTTACCGGCAACAGAAAGTGTTGAGTTCCCAATAGTCAGACCACCATTGTTGATGTCCAGATTGTTCAACACATTAATATTGAGCCCGTCAATGATATTGAGCCCGTCTGTACCGGTATAGGTTTTATCAACGGCAAGGTTGTAAAATGTTTCATTGGTGAGTATGGTTGAAGGGTTGGGGCCGTTGAAAATCACGGAACCGGTATAAGGAATAAAGCCATCCCCATTGTCGGTCCAGTTGCCCCCGACATACAGGTCAAAACCACCTGTACCTGCTGATGCCAAATTTCCTGCCTCAATTGTGAGGTCATTGACAACCGATACGGAATTCGAACCGTAAAAAGAATACCCATACGGACTTACATTATTTACCCATAAATCATAAAATTGGTTTCCCGGTGGGCACATAATGTAAAAACCCATGGCAAATTTCGAATCCATCTCCACAACACCGCCTGAAGGGACAAAAATTCCCGGAATGCCACTTACGCTTGCATCAAATGACCTGCCCGTACGGATTGTCCCTCCACTGATATTTGTGGTGGCCGTTGAAGCAAAGAAAATGCTATTATAAGTAAACTCAAAAAGTCCGCTTTGCATTGACAGGTTTCCGTTGATATTGTCCCAACCATAGTAA
>JAJRTT010000400.1 GCA_024278155.1 Bacteroidota bacterium
ATGCCCCCCTACCGAACTGGACAATGTTTTTTTCGATGGGGGCTCTTTTACATCTTCCAACCAAACAGTCGATATCAATATAAGAAATGCGGTTTGCCACAACATGGACTGGTCCGGGGCAAATTCACCTAAGCTTGAAGGGCCCGATACCACAAACCTAATTGTATATGGCTCATTGAAATTAGTCCAGGACATGGATTTCGGTTTTCAGGGAGAGACACATTTTGAAGATACGATTGGAGGGCAAGCCATCGAATCGGCTAAAAACACATTTAACAATAACATACGGTTCCAGGGAACAGATGGGGGTTGGACATTACTCGATAAGTTGAGCTGCTCCGATACAATTTTCCATGACCGCGGTTCGCTTGGCACTTACGGCGAAAGTATTGAAACCGATTATTTTCATGTTAGGGACACATGTTCGAAAAAACTCTATTTGCACACCGACACCCTTATAGCCAATGGATCCGAAGAGGCTATTGAAGTGGATGCTTCCAACCTGGAACTCCATGCCGATTCATCCATGCTCATCACAACAAGTGATATGGCACGTATCAGGAACACGAATGGTGAACGCCTGGTTTACCACAATGTCCATCAGCAGGGTTACTTTGCACAACTGATCAACGATGCATATTGCGTGTTCAATGTGGTTGTCCATGACGGGGGCCTGAGCAAAATTGAAAACGATTGTACCATCGACACAACAATCTTTAACGGGGCTTTAAGTTCCGTGGAAGGAAGCGATACCATAAAAACGGCAATATTCAATAATGCAGAAGGTAAAATAAAAGGAGGTAGCATCGTTGAGATTGCCTATTATTTCCAATCGGGAACGGCACTTGGCAGCAATAAAATAGATACGGCTTTGTTTTATGATTTGGGAAAGATAGAAGGGACAAATTTTATTGATACGGCCATCATTTCTAAAAATGCCGAAATAATCGGGCAAAACACAATACGAACTGCCACATTAAAAGACAACGGTCAGTTTTATGGGAACAACACCTTTGATGACCTTACGCTTACCTATGCAAAAAAGTATTTCTTTGAGCATGATTCAACACAAACCATAAACGAGAGCCTGACCGCCAATGGACGCTGCACAGGGAATATCATCTTAATGTCGGACTTTGATGGAAAACAAGCTTCCATAAAAAAGACAAATGGGAACGTGGAAATCGAATACGCCAACCTGAGGGGTTTAAAAGCTGAGGGAAACACACCATTTATTGCCAACAGTTCAGTTGATTTGGGGAACAATGAAGGATGGGATATTTTAACCGCAGAATCAATTGCTTTATATTGGGTGGACAATTCGGGGGATTGGAGCGATTCGCTCCATTGGGCGCCTACAAGCGGAGGTGTCGGCGGCTACTGCATCCCCTCACCCATCGATGATGTTTATTTCGATGTAAATTCTTTTTCAAACCAGGGCGAATCCGTAATCCTTGATATTGAAAACCCAAGTTGCAGGAACATGAACTGGGAGGGTTCCTCTATCTATCTCCCAATCTTTGCCGGCCCACCTGAAAACGGGATGTATATTTACGGCTCACTTTTGTTCAACGATTCAATGAACCTACTCTATGAAGGTGAAACATTCTTTGAAGCACAGGAAGAGGGCAAAACAATCAATATGAAAGGAAAGTCATTTGAAAACGATGCCGTGTTCAGGGGAAGGGGCGGTGGATGGGGTTTCGTCAATAACTTTTCCACCATCAAAGACCTCAACTTCATTTATGGAAAAATAAACACAAATGATTTCAAGTTGAACTGTAGGAATTTTCATTCTTATGATACAACAAAGCGGGAATTATTATTGGGCAGCTCGGTAATCGAAAATAGTCAATCGTGGATAATCAATACAAAAAACCTTGAACTTGATGCCGGTTCATCCTACATCATTTCAGGGGATTCGATACTCACTTTTCACGGGGATTTTTTGAACCAAAACAAGTATAAAGACACAGTTGCCTACAACGACGTTAAACTTACCGGAAATGCGAAAATAAAAAACGACAGTGTATATTGTTATTATGACGATGTTTTATTCGAAAGCTTCGGGACCATAAATGGCGACTGTTCCATTGATACTGTCATATTTGAAAATTCAGGGATGATAAACGACAACGATTCCATAAACCACGCATGGTTCAAGGTCGGGGGGACAATAAACGGAGGCCACCATGTGATCAAATCGGCATTGTTCGACAACAGTGGGACCATATTGGGAAACAGCGAAATAAAATCTGCCATTTTCAATAATAGCGGAAATATCAGTGGAACAAACACGATCGATACAACCATTATTTATGGAAACGGTAACATAAGCGGTGACAACATTTTCAACAGTGCCGTAATTATTTATGGCGATGGAAGTGTTTTTGGGAATAATGAAATACAAAACAAGCTAACAATCCATGGTTTCGCCTCCATATTCCAACAAAACGAAATCCATGATGCACTGTTATTGGGTTGGGGAAATCTGGGCGGCCCCAATAACTTTGACATTTTGACCCTGAGCCCGGGAAAGACCTATACCCTGTCGAGCAGCACCACCCAAACCATCGACCAAGGCCTGAGCATCAGGGGGAATAATTGCTTCCCGATAACTTTGCGGTCGTCAATACAAAACCAGCAGGCCGAAATCACAATGCCTTCGACAGCGGACACAGTTTCGGGCGATTTTATTATCATGCGCGACATTCAGGCAAGCGGGGGAGCTGTTTATTTTGCAGGTGGGCACTCCAATAACATCTCCAACAATTCCGGGTGGAACTGGGACGACGCACCGGATTACATTTACGGTCTGGGGTTCGATACAGCTTACCTTTGCAATGGGGAATCACTTGTAATTACAACGGAAAATTTCAACCCAAACGAAACCACCACCTTTGAGTGGGGCGATGGAACCATTGGCCCAACTTATACGGTTACCGAAGGGGGGACATATTATGTTACGGCCAACTATTCCGATAATTGTTCAGTCCCCGATCAGGTTTATGTGGAAATGCTCCCTTCTCCCGAAATTGACCTTGGTGAAGATACCGAAATATGTGAAGGGGAACAACTTCAAATAGAAACACCGGATAACTTTGAGGCATACTTATGGCAGGATGGATCAACGAACACTTCAGTAGTAGCAACCAGTTCGGGAACCTACTGGCTGGAAGTCACCGCAGGGAACACATGCAAGGCCCGGGATTCGGTTTACCTCGATGTACTTCCCTCCCCCCACCCTTACCTGGGTGAAGATGAAATTATCCACAACGATGAATTTGCCATATTGGACGCAGGTTATCCCGGCGGGTCTTATTTTTGGTCAACAAACGACACCACCCAGATCATCGAAGCTCAGGGAGTGGAAGGGGGTTTGGAATATTGGGTGGAAGTTTACTATGATGGGTGCCTCGGCTATGATACGATCGTGATCGATGAATACCCTTATTGCACCGCTGATGTGCCCACAGCTTTCAGCCCAAACAACGACAGCAAAAATGATATCCTCTACGTTTTCGGATCGGGGATCGACACCCTTGATTTTAAAATATTCAACAGGTTCGGTGAACTGGTTTTTGAAACCAATGAAATCGACAAAGGTTGGGACGGGACTTTCCATGACGAAAAACAAGAAGAAGAAGTTTATATCTATTACCTGAAAGCCATTTGTTTTGATGGACTTGTAACCGAGAAAAAAGGGAACATAACATTGTTGAGATGAAAAAATATTATCTGTTTTTTTTGATACCAATTATTGTACTTGGGGTTTCCCCAACATTGCTTTTTTCACAGGATGAAGAAGCTATTTGGTATTTTGGTGACCATGCAGGAATTGACTTTGATGCCGGAGGTCCCGTTGCACTTACTGATGGGCAAATTGGCACTTCTGAGGGATGTTCAACAATCACTGATCAATATGGCGACCTATTGTTTTATACCGATGGGGTTCACGTTTGGAACAAAAACCATGTATATATGGAAAATGGAACAGATCTAATGGGCTTTTGGTCAGCATCACAATCAAGCCTGGTAATTCCCAATCCTCTATCGAATGGCTTGTTTTACATCTTTACTGTTGATGGCATGGAAAACAGTCTTATAAATGGATTTAGGTACTCTGTTGTCGATATCAATCAAAATGATGGTTTGGGAAAAGTAATGGATAAGAACATATTGCTTTTTGCAAAATCATGTGAAAAAATAACAGCCACAAAACATGCAAATAATACGGATTTTTGGGTGATTGCACACAAATGGAACTCGAATTCTTTTTACAGCTATCTTATTACTGCATCTGGGATTGGTTCACCCGTTATCTCAAATGTCGGATTAAGTCATTCAGGTAATATCAGAAATTCAATTGGCTACATGAAAGCATCATTGCAAGGTGACAAAATAGCCCTCGCCATAGAGACAGCATCGGAAATCGATATCCTTGATTTCGATAATCAAACCGGGATACTCTCCAATTCAATTAGCTTTGATTATCCTGGTTATGGCAGAGCTTATGGAGTTGAGTTTTCTCCTGATGGATCAAAGCTATATGTTTCGTCGTGGGATATTAGCAAAACTTTATATCAATTCGATTTACAATCTGGAACACCTGGAGGAATTTCAAGTTCAGCCGTAGCTATAGCATCCGGAGGAAATACTCAAAGGGCAGGGCTTCAACTTGGACCAGATTTAAAATTATATGTTGCACGCAGATATAAAACCTACATAGGCGTAATAAATAACCCTAATCAACTCGGAACCAACTGTAATTATGTCGATCAGGGGTTTTACCTTGGAGGGAAAGAAAGCCTTTTGGGATTGCCAAATTATATCAGTGGTCTTTATGTTCCATTTCAAATACAGGACTTCCTGTTTAATGAAGTGTGTTTTAATGACACTACTTTTTTCAACATTATCAATACAACAGGCCTCATATCTGTTTCCTGGGACTTTGGTGATCCTGAATCAGGTACATCAAATACTTCTAATGAATTAAACCCATTCCATATATTCTCATCATTCGGTACTTTTGAAGTCACGCTCATTTCTGAGTTCACTTCAAATACGGATACAGTAAACAAGGAAATTCTTATCCAACCCCTGCCTCAAATATTCCTGGGCAATGATACTTCATTATGCATAAATGATTTTTACCTGCTCGACCCCGGGCAGGGATATTCCGATTATTTGTGGCAGGATGGCTCCACAAACCCAACATTTCCTGCAAATAACTCCGGTCTTTATTGGGTAGAGGTCACCAATGAATTTGGGTGCACTGCAACAGATTCGATTAATGTAGAATTACTTCCCTCACCGGATATTGACCTGGGGAACGATACACTTATCTGCATTGGAACAAACTTTACACTGAATGCAGGTCCTGGTTTCAGCAGTTACTTTTGGAATACCGGCTCTACAGAATCAACAATTACTATTGACGCAACAGGGGTTTATTGGGTGGAAGTTTTTAATGAATTTGGGTGCAGCACCATTGATTCAATATATGTAGGGCTTTATCCCAATGCAGTGCAGGACCTCGACATTGGGAACGACACGACTATTTGTTATGGACAACAATTTATCATAAATGCAGGCTCGGGATATACCTCTTATGAATGGCAGGACGGATCAAGCGATTCACTGTTTATTGCCGATACGGCCGGGGTTTATTTTGTCCATGTCGCAAACCCTTGCGGAGAGGCATGGGACACTATACAACTTTCACTTTTCCCCATAACGGAAATTGACCTGGGAAATGATTCTTCGGTTTGTTTAAGCGATGGTTTCGTATTGCTCGACCCAGGAATAGGCTTCAATTCCTATCAGTGGCAGGATGGCTCTTCTAATCAATTCTATTATGCAAATCAATCTGGTGAATACTGGGTCGAAATAATTGATGATAATGGATGTGCTGTTCATGACACAATCTCATTAAATTTTATTGACCCCGATCCAGGCTTGGGGCCCGACACTTCCATATGTTCAGGAAACAATATCACCTTTTCTGCATTGGAAGGATTTACTGCTTATTTATGGCAGGATGGTTCCAACGGATACAACATAACGACAAATTCTGAAGGGACATACTGGTGCGAGGTAACGGACTCTTTGGGGTGCACTGGCGCCGATTCGGTTTTATTGGGATTGGTATATCCACCTAACATTTCACTTGGGGACGACACAAGTATTTGTTTGGGGGATTCGATATTGCTTTCTTATTTTCCCGTTGACAGCAATTTCACATACCTATGGCAGGACGGGACTTCTGATTCAGAACAACTGGTTTACAGTAAAGGACTATATTGGGTACAAGCCACAAACAACTGTGGAAGTGATTTTGATTCTGTTTATGTTTCCATCATGCCCCTCCCGGCTGTTTCCCTTGGCGGGGATAGGGTGATCGGTATCCGGGACGAAGTGGTACTGGATGCAGGTGAAGGGTTTATGGACTATCTTTGGAATGATGGGTCAGGGTACCAGACCATTACGGTTTCCGATTCCGGAAATTACTGGGTACGGGTTTCCGATGGGTCTTGCTTCAATTCCGATACTGTCCATATCGAAGTGGTAAGTTGCGATTTGCTTGTCCCCATTGTGTTCACGCCCAACTGGGAC
>JAJRTT010000401.1 GCA_024278155.1 Bacteroidota bacterium
CCGTTCCTGTAATTGTCCTTGTCAACTTTGGTCATGATGTTCACGTCGATACTGCCCATTGAAAGGTGGCCCTTTACCCAGGTTTTAATATCTTCAAAGTTGAAATATTTCTCTGTTAAATGATTGAATTCCTCTTTTATTGAAGAAGTATTAGGCAACATTTGGAAATACTCGTTTTTTATTTCTGTGCCTTTTTCGGAAATCGTGTTCTTGAATTTCTCAAACTTTTCTTCGGCAAGTTTATTTATAAGGTTCAGGTAAGAGGTAATCCGTTTGGCCCTGAAATCATCTATTTTTTCGGAAATCTCCTCATAAGGGATTTCAAATTTCCCGCAGTACATCTTCCTAAGTTTCTCAAGGAGAAAGTCGTCAACAATGGAAATTACCGAGTCAATTCCGAGGTGCGAAACCTTGAGGGGTGTATCAACCGAAAATGAAGTCCCCATAACGGGTATATGGAATGAATGTGCTTTTATCATTTTATGAATCTATGAATAGTTGTTTTATTGTTCTACAAAAGTAGGTATAATCATTTATTTGCAATGACCGGAACTGTGTTAATTCCACTCCCTGGATTCGTGCAACGAATATAACATAAATTCAAAGGGATTGTTTAAGCTAATCCATAGTTGTTCATGTTCATTTCCAAGAAGCCAATGTACCACCTAATTTGAAATCAATATAAATTGACCTTTCCATTTTTTATTTCATATGGAGTAATTTACTTTTGTCCATATTTAATCTGTTAATTAATTCACAAATCTAAATTTGAATCGGAAATGAAAAAAACAATTAGAAGTTTGTTAATGGCCGTATTTGTTATGTTAATCGTGACAAATAGCCGGGCCGATGAAGGCCTGGCATCGTATTACAGGGTTGCAAGCCTTGAAGTTTCACTAAATGATGCCATTGTTCAGGTGAAAGATGCCCTTGGCACAAAGGGTTTTGAAGTTGTCGGAGAATATCATCCCGGCAAAAACGAAAAGTTGTACGTGGTAGCCTACACGCGCGATGATTTGCAAAAAACATGTTTGAAGGTGAAGGACAGGGGCGCCTTGGCCAGTGTCCTGAAAATTGGTTTTGTCGTGAAAGATGGCAAAGTGGATGTTTCTATGTTAAACCCCGAGTATGTTTTTTATGCTTACCTGATGGATGATGCCGACAAATACGGTACGGAACTAAAAAAGGTTTCAGGTGATGCGAAAGATGCGTTGAAGGCTGTTGGCACTGATTTTACGCCATTTGGGGGAAAAGTGGAAACCGATGACCTGAAAGATTACCATTATATGATGATGATGCCCTATTTCACCGATCCGATTGAACTGAAAGAGTTTGATTCTTTTGAAGAGGGTCTTTCAACTATTCGTAAGAACCTGAATTTGAAAAAGGGAAGTACCGTGAAAGTTTACGAGCTTGTTTTTGAGTCAGGAAAAATTGCTGTTTTCGGGATTGGGCTCCTCGATGCCGAAGAAGGGGAAGCCCATTTCCTTCCTATCATTGGCGAAGACCATGTGGCGGCCATGCCTTACGAAATTATCTTACAGGGCGATGAAGCAACTATGTTGCATGGGAAATACCGTTTTGCCATCCATTGGCCTGAATTGACCATGAGCCAGTTTATGAAAATTTCCAATACCCCCGGCGATGTCGAGGATATGCTGGAAGCGCTTACCGAATAATACCGATTAACAATCAAATTTATTAACTTTATTAAAACACAAAAGATGAATTTAAAATTATCCAAAAAGAATCTAAGTTTTGTGATGGCGTTTATGCTGTCGGTTACAATGTTCAACATAAATGCCTTCGCAACGGATGGCTATTTCAGTACAGGTCAGGGGACCAGGAATAAGGGAATGGCGGGAGCCGGGATTGCGTTTATGCACTCTCCATATTCGGCTGCCATAAACCCTGCGGGAATTGCTTTCCTCAAAAACCAATGGAGCATTGAGGCATCTGTGGGTTTGTTTAGCCCAAGCAGGAATTACAACATTATTGGTGCGCCCACAACTCCCGACAAATGGGGCTATTTTGATGCAAACGGGAACTTTGTAAATGACCAAAGGTATTCTGCATTTGGATTGACCGAAGGAAAAGTTGAAAGTGGTTCAACTACTTTTATTATACCGGCCATTGCATTTACAATGAAACTTGGTGAGAAGAATGCCATCGGGTTTAATTTTTATGGAAACGGTGGTATGAATACCGATTATGATGCAAAGACTTATTACAGTGCTATTATTGACAGTTTTGGCAATCCCTTGCCGGATGGCAATCCAAACCCCATGGCAAATGTTGAGGCTCCTACCGGCGTAAACTTGACACAAATGTTCATGGCTTTGACTTATGCCCGCCAGTTTGGGAAACACAGCATTGGTATTTCACCGATATTCGCATATCAAACTGTGGAGGTAAAAGGGATGCAGGCTTTTCGTGATATGGGTGCGGCCGGAATACAGGGTATGCCGGTTGACCGTAGCCAATATGTAACCAATAATGGTGTAAGCAGTGCAACTGGTTATGGGTTCAAGATTGGATACCAGGGGGAATTGATCGAAGGCCTAAGGTTAGGTGGATCATACCAGCCAAAAATCAAAATGAGTAAGTTCGAGGAATATAAAGGCTTATTTGCCGAAGAGGGTGGGTTCGACATTCCGGCCAATTGGCAGGCTGGTCTTTCCTATGACATTTCGGAAGATTTTACGTTGATGGCAGATGTGAAGCAAATTATGTACAGTGGTGTTAAATCAATCAGTAACCCTATGGATCCTCAACAGATTGTACCATTTGTCCCAAATCCTGATTGGCAAGGGCCGAATGATCCCAATGTGATGATGCCCAATCCGAATTTTGTCCCTCTTGGAGATGAAAACGGAGCCGGTTTTGGATGGGAAGATATGATGATCTTTAAATTTGGTGCAGAATTCAGGCAAATTGAAAACTGGGAGTTCAGGCTTGGCTATTCCTACGGGAAACAACCCATACCTGAGAGTGAAGTCATGTTCAACATAATTGCGCCTGCCGTAAATGAAAGCCATATTTCATTGGGGTTTACACGGATGATGGGCGAACATGCGCTGAATTTTGCAGTGACCCACGCCCTGGAAAATTCGGTAAAGGGGATAAACCCATTTGATCCTGCCCAGGAAATTGAGATTACAATGAACCAATGGGAATTCGAGATTGGGTTCCAGTTTTAAAAATAGTTAGACTTTATTTTAAGGGCTGTCAGTTTTGGCAGCTCTTTTTTTGTGCCCACTACTTTCTAATCTTTTTTTCATTAAAACCTTTGAACATTGGTTCAATAAATCCAGGTTCTCAAAGTTCTGCTTCTCTAAATCTTGTTTCTCCAATCTTGGTTCTTATCTCTCGAAGTCTTGTTTCCCGAAGTCTTGTCTCTCGAAGTCTTGTCTCTCGAAGTCTTGTCTCTCCAGTCTTGTTTCTCCAATCTTGGTTCTTGTCTCTCGAAGTCTTGTTTCCCGAAGTCTTGGCTCTCCAGTCTTGGCTCTC
>JAJRTT010000402.1 GCA_024278155.1 Bacteroidota bacterium
GATGGAATAAGGATAAGCGTTGCTGCTATCGCATTTGCTTCCCATTAAAAAACCCGGTCAACCAAAACGGAATGACCGGGTTTTAATTATTTAGCTTCTTGCTATTTAAAGGCCCTAAACACTTTCTTGGAACCATAAGCAACACCCATTACCATCATAATGATAAGACCGCCGCCAATTGGGGCACCACCGCCAACCGGTGTATTTCCACTTCCCGGTCCACCACCACCATTTGGATGCGGAGGTGTTTGGGCAAGTGAAAACAAAGGCAATGCGAGGAATAAACCCGCTACAAGAATTGATTTCAATGCTTTTTTCATATCTTTTAATTTATTGGTTTATAATAATTTGATTATATCCTTTTCCCCCCACCTGTAAGTAGGGGGAAAAGGCAAGGTTTTATTTTATGAAAACTTTCCTGGTAGTCATATTGTTATTGCTCAGTACTTTCACAACATAATATGCGCTCTTTTCGAGGGCAATTGTATTGATCGTGCCATTTATCTGTGTTGAAACTACTTCCTGCCCCATCATATTATAGATGTTTATTTGTCCATCCGTATTTTCAGGCGCTACAACAACCACTTCATTATTCACTGAATAAACAGTAAACAGCTTATCTGTGTTTTCACCAACCGATAATGGTGAGAAATGGATAATAAACCTTTGCTCATTATCATTTAAGGTATAATCAAATGTATATGAACTTGAAGTCAAATCTGTCATCTCACCTGTAAAAGTATCTTCCAGAACAACAATACCAATATCGTTAATCTCAATTGCAGAGATCGTAAATTCACCACTAACTCCAGCACTAAACCCTAACTGGACCCAGTTGGTCTCGGGAAGCACATTAACGGCAAGGTTAGTAGATGCCATAGAGTAAAATGAAGGAACTCCCGGATGATCGCTCATAAGTTTATAGGCATCGAAATCAGAATCAAAACCTGCGGTTGCATCATCGTTGAATATAATCGCTGTTTCATCGGTATATCCGTTACCTTCCACCTGCAAACTTACTTTATTGGAAACTTCCGATTTCAGGTATCCGACATTATTATTTACCCGGTCAGCATTGTCAACCATAAAAGTACCAGTTCCGGGAGTACTGCAGTTTACAAAGAAACCTTGTCCCATGGCGATGTACTGGGAGCCTCCATTGACCGAACCAGTAGTACTCCAGGATGCCCATTGCGTCCCATTATAAACATAAACAGTGGCATCTACATTAGCTCCGGAAGCTGTGTAAGCAGATTGCCAGTCAAGTGCAGAAGGATAGGGGTTGCCAAGAAGGTTCCAACCAGAATTAAACCCGGTGGTAGTCCTGACAAGGTTATCGGCAGCACCAAATGCACCGGTATTCAACGCACCGGTTTCTGAGAAAGTCCAACCAGTAACACCTCCGGCATTTGCACCATCAACCCAAACCATGTATCCCTGATAAGCATTTAACGGTGTTCCCAATGCATAAAGCTCAGTATAATCATAAGTGGCCTCATTGTTCTCATAGAGATAAACATCAGGCTCACCTGCATTCAAATGGAATATATCAATCAATTCGCCACCAACAGATGGGGAAAATGTGTGATATTGGTCGGCTGAAAGATAACGTTCGACCGTTGTGGAACCTACCACATTCAGGCTTGTTTCAACAATAGAACCAGAACCGGTGGCACCAGATTGAACAAGCAATGTTCCGCACATAGGGGTTCCGGACGGGATTACAGGATAATTCACAAGCCCGGCAGGTATGGTGGCATCGGTAATATAACCCGGAACACCGTTGTCCCAGTTACCGGCATCAAACCAATTATTGTCAACAGCACCTGTCCATGTGGAAGCAGCAGCCGAGGCATTGATGGTAAGAACACCGGAAACATTCGTTGTTCCATCCCAGGCGCCACTGTTAAACCCGCCATATGTATATGGCCCATTGTTGAACCGCCATCTTGCAACGTAATAATAGGTTCCCGGTGCCATTGGGACATCAGCCCCTAAATTTGTTGAATACTGGTCATTGTTACCCTGATCCGAATCATAGTTTGCCATGACCCATGTAAAGTTTGCACTTCCGTTTGGATCTTCGTCAACCAAACTATAACCTATCCAACATTCAATCCCTGCACCCTGTCCCGGGGAATCGGTTAGGCCGCTTTCCCAACATTGGGCATAAACCGTATAGTTCCACCACGATTCAATAGTTCCTGAAGGTGGCCATTGCAGGTTGTAATAACTTAATGGAACTGCAACCGAAACATTATCTATTTCCCAGGTGCCTGCACTTGTAGTATTTGACAAATATTTAAACCCTATATGAACATTTGAGTTTCCCACGTATGTAGAAATATCAATTGTCCCTGTGGACACAAAACTCCAACTACCACCACTTGAACGGTTTGGCACAACCAATTCAGTCCATATGGCGGCATAAGGATCTCCCAAACCAAAATAGTCTGTTGAAATATAAACTTTCATGTTAGCAGCAACCGCACTTTCATAATTAATTGCCTCATCAAATGTAAACACCGCACCACTCAAAGAGGTTAAATCAAATGAAGGGGTTATCAGCCAATCTTCATTGGCCTGTGCACCACCAGAATATCCAGACATTTTTGCAGAAGGACCAGGATTGCCAAATCCTGTTATCTCCCATCCCTGAACTCCTAGAACACTATAAAAATACATATCTCCAAAATCAGGATTAAACTCCTGAAGATAATCCAATACCGCTGTGGTTGGATCTTTTACGATATAACTATACTCAGGACTTGTTGTTCCGTCTGCAAGATCGTCCAAAGCATATACTTCGTAATATACCGTTGTACCATCAGCTTGGGCAGGAATATCTGAATCGGTAGTATAAGTGTTACCACCTGTATTTGACATGGAAATGGTTGTTCCAAGGCTTCCCGAAGTCGTTCCCCAATGCAGTTCAACTCCTGCAACCGTACCATCGCTATCGGTTACATCTGCAGAAACGGAAACTGTGGTTGTAGAAGTAATATCTAGCGAGGGTGTATGGCCAATATTACTAATTATTGGAGGTGTATTGCCTCCTGTAAAATCAGTAATGGTAACATAGTCAATAGTTAAATGTGCTGTGTGATTATCATTTAAAATTCGGAATCTTATGTTGTTGCTTAAATCATTTAGAACATATTCATAGTAAGTAGGGGAAGTTACAGCTGAAAAATCCACAACATCAAGTGAAGTGTAAACCCCACCATTTAAACTGACTAAAAGTTCAAACGTGCCTGAACCACTAAATGGACGATGATAATAAAAAGAAATTTTTCCAGCTGTATTCACTGCAGGTGAAGTAATAGAGGCTCCTGCAATGTCATCATTTATACGACACGCTTTACTACCGTCCCAAGATGCAGTTGAACTCTCAGGATACACAGAAACAAAGTCCCATGCCCCACTTTCCTGAAAATTTATAGTCCCGGTTGTATAACCAGACCATGTGTCAAGAGGGTTTTCAAAACTCTCAATCCAATGAGGAGTTTGTGAAAACAAACTGCTTACAATTCCAAAAGAAACAATAAACGCAATTAATGTAATTTTTCTCATATCAATAAAATTTTAAAGGTTAGTACTCGATTCTTAAATTATTTTGTAAGAAATGCTTGAAAAACATATTACCAATGACAATTTCGACTTATTAAAAACCCAAAGCGAAAAGGGCGATAAAGGTAAGAAAAAAACAAAACGAACAAATAATATTTATTAACAATCCTTGGACACAGCTTTTTCGGATTTTCATGTGGGCAATGTGCGCCGCTAACGAATGGCTTTTTCGGATTTTTACGTGGGCTGTGCGCCGTTAATCCGAAAATGTATTTAATGAAAACGTATTCAATTTATCCAGGATTATCTATCGCTCATTGCAACGCTAAAGTCCTGAATAGCTGTTGTTGATACACAGCTTTTTCGGATTTTCAGGTGGGCATCGTGTGCCGTTAATCCGAAAATGAATTTAATTTACCAAGGATTACCCATCGCACATTGCAACGCTAAAGTCCTGAATAGCTGTTGTTGATACACAGCTTTTTCGGATTTTCACGTGGGCAATGTGGGCCGCTAATCCGAAAACGCAATTCACCTCTGTCCCTTTCTTGTTTCCAACCTTCCAGGTGTCCCACGCACAGACCACCTTCGACCCAAAAGGTTATTTTTTATTTCCGCCCAAAATCAGCCGGGATTTCCCCCCAATACTTTGTTTCCCATTTTAATATTTTATTCGGGTAATCATTGTTATTCAACCAAAGCAAAGCCCGGTCGACCAATTGGAAAAGTTTATCGTTGCGGCTGTTCCTCTCCAGTTTTGTGTTTATCTTTTTTCTTTTCACCCAACTCATGGCAGTCCGGGAATCGGAATAGACGGGAATTTTACTGTCTTTCTGCTTTAGCATGGCAAGCCCGTGGACCAATGCAAGGAATTCACCAATATTGACTGTCCCTAGTGGGAAAGGGCCCATTTTGAAAACTTCCCGGCCTGAACTGGTATAAACCCCACGGTATTCAAGAATGCCCGGGTTTCCGGCACAGGCCGCATCCACCGAAAGGCTATTGGCAACCGGGTCGCCTACCAACTTCCTTTGTTCACCGCTAAATGCCAGGATACGTTCATCAATTCCGATGTAATTACCACTTCCCTCCTCAAAAGCCCTTTCCGCAATATCTTTGTTTTTAAAAGACTTGAAAACAGGATTTGGGTATCCATCGGTTTGTTTTTTACATTCGTCCCAACTTGTATAAACCCCGGGGCTTTTTCCTTCCCAAACCACGTAATATTTTTGTTTTGCCATACCCCAGATAAAAAAAATGCTTTACAAATCAATAAAGAAATGTAAAGCACATAAATAAATACATCCGAAAATTAATTAGAACTCAATGTCCTTTTTATAAAATGTCTTTTTTGTTCCGTAAGCCAATGCTGTAACCAGCATTATTATCAAGCCGCCACCAACAGGTGCACCCCCGCCAACAGGAGTATTTCCACCACCTGGGGCACCACCACCATTCGGATGGGGAGGGGTTTGTGCAGACAAAGCAAATGGGAGCAGAACAAAGGCTGAAACTACCAACAAGGTTTGAAATATTTTTTTCATAATACGAATATAAAATTAAGCTTTCCTGGATCCGATTATCCTCTTTACTCCGTAAAAAGCACCCATGGCCAGCATGATCAACAAGCCTCCTCCAATTGGGGCACCACCGCCAACAGGCAGGTCACCGCTGCCAGGGCCACCTCCACCCGGGTCCGGTGGCGTATCAGCAAACATATTCAAGATAAAGGGTCCTGCAAAGAGGAAAACGAACACTAAAATGGAAGTAATTAATTTTTTCATATTACTGATTTTGAATTTTACTCTTAACCTGTTCTTAAGAATGTAATTGTTACCTGAATTAGATTCAAGGAACAAATGTACTCACACTGACATAAAAAACCAAACTTTTTTTAAAAAAACTTAAAAAAACTATCTGAATAACCGGGGAGCCAACTTAACAAAACAAATTGTTCTTTTCTTTAAACCAATTCTTTATGTTCAGAATGAAATTGCTATTTTCGCAAAAAAAAAACAATGAAAAATATTCGCAAGAACGATAAAGCAAATCATACAGAAAAGGGGGAAGTGGAAAACAACCAAAACCAGGGCGCCAACAGTTTAACAAGATTGAATAAGTTTATTGCCAATGCAGGGGTTTGTTCCAGGCGCGAAGCAGATAAACTAATTGCCTCGGGGATGATAAAGGTAAATGGGGTGACCGTAAGCGAAATGGGGCAAAAAGTGGGCGCAGGCGATAAAGTGGAATTTGATGGGAATATCTTGCAACAAGAGAGGAAACATTACTTATTGCTGAACAAACCCAAGGGTTTTATTACAACCACCGATGACCCCTACGAACGAAAAACCGTAATGTCCCTTATCAAAAATGCCTGTACCGCAAGATTGTACCCGGTGGGGCGTCTCGATATGGCCACTACTGGATTGTTGTTGTTCACAAATGACGGAGAGCTGGCGAAGAAACTGATCCACCCGAAACATTCTGTCAAAAAAATCTACCATGTGGTTTTAGATAAAAAACTCACAAAAAACGATATGGTTAAAATATCAGAAGGCATCGAGCTGGAAGATGGCCCTATCAAGGTTGATGACATTGCCTATGTGAGCGGGGCCGAAAACAAAAAAGAGGTGGGCGTCCAACTCCATTCGGGCAGGAACAGGATAATCAGAAGGCTATTTGAGGTGTTGGGCTACAGGGTTGTGCGTCTTGACAGGGTCTCGTTTGCAGGGCTCACAAAAAAAGATATTCCCAGGGGGAAATGGCGGCATTTGACACAAAAAGAAATCAGCTATTTAAAAATGCTTAAATAGTGCCTTCATAAAACACTCGAAAGATTCTTTTTATGGATTTTTTTGGTGGAATAGAAATATTTTATACCTTGCGCATTGTTAAACGAGTTAATAGTTGACTTCCAAACTAATAGCTGTTACTGTATTTAAAGCTTTATTGCTGAGCAAATCAAGGTAAAAGGGTAAGGGATTGATTCCTGACAATCGGTTCGATCTTGTAATCCAAAAGAAAAAATGGGTAAAGAAATGTCCATAAATGATTTTAGGGATAGTATAATTGGGAAGCCCCATTCAAGGAAACCATCCAATTATCCTGATTCTGATATGGGAACAAGCCAGTCGGACAAAAGCCTTATCATGGGCACAACCCGCTTTTACGAAGAAATATTGCTTTCGATCCACAATTCCCTTGTCATCGTTTATAATTCCGAAGGCAAGCATATTGAAGTTTGGGGCAGCGCACAAACAGAAGAACAATATGGCATTGAGTCCAAGAACCTTAAAGGCAAAAGCATAGAGGGGTTTTTTCAAAAGCCCGAAGCAAAGGAAATACATAATCAGGTACAAAAAGTATTTAAGGAAAACAAAGCATTAAACTTTAAGGTGAACATAAAGTTCCCATCCGGGGATTTTTGGTTTGAAGTGAATCTTTCACCCATGAAAGAAACCCAGGGAAAACCAAAAACCGTAATCGGTCATTTCTACGATATCAGCGAAATGGTTGCAAAGGAGAAAAAGCTTCTCTCCATTAACGAAAAGCTTTCCTATATCATCGATCATGCACCAGATGGAATGATATCAACGAATTCCAAGGGGGTCGTGATTTCAGTAAACGAAACTTTAACAAACTCCTCCCATTTTCAAAAAGAAGATTTTCTTGGAAAAAAATTCCATAAACTCCCCATATTCCTTCAGGGGGATTTTGAGAAATACCAGAGTATTACCAAGATGTTTCTATCGGGACAAATCCCTGAGCCATTTGAAATAAAATGGAAAACCAAGGACGGAAAAATAAAGTGGGGGGAAGTTCGCAGTGGCATCATACCAAAAAAAGGCAAACTTGCAGGCTTCCAGTTGGCCATCAGCGATATTACCGAAAGAAAAGAAATTGAAAGTGATCTTTTCAAGAGCAAACAGGCCTATAAAATAATCGTGGAAAATGCACATGAGGCCATTTATATCCTTCAGGATTACCATATCCGTTTTTGCAATGCCCGCACCCTTGAACTTGCCAATTGCAGCATGGATGAACTGTTGACTACTTCAATTGTGGATTTGATCCATCCCGATGACAGGGAAAGTGCAAAAAAAAGGATCGCCGACCGGACTGACGGGAAGAGGAAACAAGATCGTTTTGTGTACCGCATCCTTGATAAAGAAGGAAATTTAAAATGGCTCGAAAACAATACAATTTTGATTGATTGGCATGGACAGCCCGCCATTCTTGTTTTTGCAACCGATATTACAGACATAAAAACCGCAAAAGACAAAGAAAAAAAATATTTAAAAAGCCTTGAATTTTTGTCGGAAAAGGCAATGGAGTTTATCGAAATAAAGGCGGACGTCGATATTTATCCAATCCTGGGTGAGAAAATCAGGGAAATAGAACCCGATTCGTGCATTTTACTGCTCTCATACAACTATCAAAAAAACATCACCCAAATAGAGCATTCGACAGGGCCCAACGATTTAGGCCCGCAACTGCGTAAAATAATCAGCGACTCCTCAACCCGATTTAACTTTAAAATAAACCACGATTTAATAAAGAACTTATCGTTTGGCAAAATCATCAAATACAACGATGGCCTTTTTGAATTGGGATATAATTTATTCCCTAAGGAGACCTATTCGCGTATTGTTTCAGAACTGGGGATTGGTGATATTTACCTTATAGGATTAACCTGGGAGAACTTGGTTTACGGTAGTGCGATTCTTTTTTTGAAAAGAGGGGTAAAGCTTGAAAACCCCGAAGCCGTTGAAACGGTTGTAAAACTTGGGGCCATTGCGCTACAAAGAAGAAAAGCAGAGGAAGCCCTCAGGAAAAGCGAGGAAAAGTACCGGCACATTTTTGAATCCTATGAAGATATCTATTACCGCTTGGACATGGATGGGGATATTATCGAGATTAGTCCATCGGTCGAAAAAACAGGAGGTTATCTGCCTTCCGAGGTTATCGGGAAACCATTTTCGGATTTCTTTTCTGAAAAAGCATTGATAAAATCATTTACAAAATCGTTGTTACAAGACAAGACCATCCAGGATAAAGACATTAAGCTGGTTCAAAAAAACGGGAAGACGATGGAGGCCTCAATTACCGCCCGTTTGTTAACTGATTCCAAAAATAACCCGATTGGATCGCAAGGGGTAATCCGGGATATTGGCGACAGGAAAAAAGTCGAAAAGAAATTCAAGGCAAGCGAAGAGAAATTCAGGACATTGGCCGATTACACTTATGATTGGGAATATTGGATTGCCCCCTCAGACGAAATAACCTATATGTCGCCCTCCTGTGAAAGGATTTCGGGATATACTGCCGGGTAATTTGCTGCTGACCCGAAATTGCTTTTTGAAATCATACACAAAGAGGACAAAGAAAAATTCGCTCAGGTACATAAAGATAAAAAAGAAGAAGACAACACCCCCATTAATGTTGAATTTCGGATCTTGACCAAAAAGGGAAAGGTCAAATGGATAAGCCATTTATGCCAAAAAGTTTATACTGAAGATAATAAATACCTCGGCATCCGTGTGAGCAACCAGGATGTTACCAGCAAGAAATTAACCGAAGAGAGTTTGCGCGCCAGCGAAAACAGGTTCCGCACCTTGTTTTATGATTCCCCGGATGCCATTTTCCTGGAAAATTATGATGGGATTATCATCGATGCCAATAAAGCAGCTTGCAAACTGCATGGAATGCCCAAGGAAAAACTGATCGGCAAGAATATCCTGGACCTTGTGCCGTCAAATGTACGTGACCAGGTAGCAAGGGATTTCTCAAAATGGCTCAATGAAGAAATAAGGCATTTCGAGGGGTTCTCGTTGACAGTAGATGGGAAAAGCATCCCGGTTGAAATCCATGGAAGGAAAATAAGGTTTGAAAACAATAATGCCCTTTTGTTTATAGTAAGGGATATTTCCCAGGCAAAGAGGGCAGAAAAAGAACTCATGCTTGCCAAGGAGAAAGCCGAACAATCGGATATGTTAAAATCCATTTTCCTTGCAAATATGTCGCACGAAATCAGGACCCCGATGAATGCCATCGTAGGTTTCTCCGAAATCCTCTCTGACAAAAACCTTTCTACTAAAGAGAGAAAAGAGTTCATCAATTATATCACACAAGGGAGTAACACGCTGATGAGCCTGATCGAAGACATTATCGATATCACAAAAATAGAAGCCGGACAGATAAAAATCAATTTTGCCGATTGCGATGTGGACAGTATGATGGATGAGCTTTATGCCACTTTCCTGAAAATGAAAAACAAGGAAGGAAAGCGAAGACTTGAACTCCGGCTCAACAAATCCCCTTATGCCGAGAACCTTTCCATCTCGACCGACCCGGGCCGCATCCGTCAGATACTTTCCAACTTATTGGGGAATGCCCTGAAATTCACCCCTTCGGGATATATCGAATTAGGGCTTATAATAGAAAACCCCAATCAGGTCAGGTTTTATGTAAAAGATACCGGAATCGGAATTCCCGAGGACAAGAAAAAAATAATTTTCGATCGCTTTGGGCAAGTGGAAGGCAATAAAGGACTTGACGCAAAAGGGACAGGGCTTGGATTGTCGATTTCAAAGAAACTCGCTGAGTTGTTGGGCGGAGACCTTACTGTTGAATCGGAAGAGGAAAAGGGTTCCACATTTTATCTGAGCCTGCCGGTGTCAAGGGAAATAAAAGAAGAAATCGAGCTTAAAAAACCTGCCCCCGTTTTGCCCATGGATTTCAGCAACAAGAAATTCCTCATTGCCGAAGATTCCATTTTGAACTATACATACCTGGAAGCCCTTTTCCAAAAAACCAACGTTACCTTGCTTTGGGCAAAAGATGGCAAGGAAGCCATTGATATTTGTAAAAAAAACAAGGATATCGATCTCGTCCTAATGGACATAAAAATGCCGGTCTTGAACGGCCTGGAAGCAATTACCGCCATCAAGAAATTCAGGAAAGACCTGCCGATAATCGTTCAAACCGCCTATGCCATGCCCGAAGACAGGGAAAGGAGCATGGAAGCCGGCGGAAATGAGCATTTGACCAAACCGTTGAACGCCGAAGAACTTTTCAAAACAATCAATAAATATATGAGCTAATAAACCATTGGCCGGTTTATTTTGTCTTCAGCCATATATTTATCTTCGCAATCATGAAAAAATCCATCATTCTTTTGGGAGTTGCCATTCTTTTCCTTTCTGTATTTTCTTTTTCCCACTTTATTGAACTTTCAAATAACCAGGTCTCAAAAACCGGGGAAAAGCCCAATGAATGGTTTTTTATGCAAAGGGCATTCCCCTATGGCGAAATAAACCACGAAGCTTATGTTTCTTCACAAAAGGTGGCACGGGAGCTCAAAACACAAAAGAAAAAAGAAAAAGAAGCAGGGCTTTGGGAACTTGCCGGGCCCCTGAACACTGGGGGAAGGATCACGGATGTCGCCATGCCCGAAAATGATCTGCAAACAATTTATATTGGGGCCGCCAATGGCGGTGTTTTTAAATCCGTTGATGCGGGAAATAACTGGGATGCCGTTTTTGATGAAGCCCTAAGCCTTTCCATTGGCGATATTGCAATTGCACCTTCCAGTCCTGAAACAATATATGTGGGAACAGGTGAGGCCAATGCAGGGGGTGGTTCGCTTGCATACGATGGTGTTGGAGTTTACAAATCGGAGGATGCAGGTGATTCATGGGAGTTTGCAGGTTTAGAAGATTCCAGGAATATAGGCCGGATGGTCATTCATCCAACAAATCCTGATATTGTTTATGTGGCTGCCATGGGAAACCTGTTTGCAAATTCTTCAGAAAGGGGTATATTCAAAACAATTGATGGCGGTCAAAATTGGGAAAACGTATTGTTTGTTTCCGATTCCACCGGGGCCATTGATATTGTGATCCATCCCGAAAACCCGGAAATACTTTATGCGGCCATGTGGGAAAGGGTGAGAAGGCCCGACAGGAGAAGCTACGGAGGCCCGACTTGCGGCATTTACAAAACCACTGACGGGGGAAGTTCCTGGACTGAACTTTCAACAGGCTTACCTTCACCATCGTCTGATGTGGGAAGGATCGGGATAGATATTTCAAAACCGGAACCCAATGTGCTTTATGCCATTTATGCTGATAAAACCGGTTATTTTGATGGGATTTATAAAACTACAAACAATGGGGATTCATGGATACAAACCAATGATGGGATTTTGGACAATGCCTATCAATCCTATGGATGGTGGTTCGGGAGGATAAGCATTGACCCCACCAATTCCGAAGTGGCTTATGTCATTGCTTTTGAAACCTATAAAACATCCAATGGAGGAAATTCATACTCCAATATTACACAAGGGGATATTCATGTAGATCAACATAGTTTGTTTTCGCACCCTATGAACCCCAATTTTTTGGTCCTTGGAAATGATGGGGGATTGTACATTTCACAAAACGGGGGAAATTCCTGGTCGTGGAAAAACAATTTGCCCATCACACAATTCTATACCTGTGAAGCGGATCATCAATTCCCCGATCGTCTTTATGGAGGTGCCCAGGACAATGGCACCAACCGGACAATGACAGGAGACCTGGATGACTGGGAAAGCATTTATTGGGGCGATGGTTTTTATGTTTTGGTTGACCCGGAAAACAACAATTATGTTTATGCCGAATACCAATATGGCAACCTTGCAAGATCGACCAATGGTGGAAATTCGTTTTCCTCAGCCATGAACGGAATAAGTTCCTCTGACAGGAAAAACTGGAACACGCCCGTGGTTTTCGACCCATCGAACCCTTCTATTTTATATTATGGTTCCCAAAGAGTTTACAAATCGGCCAACAAAGCCGGTTCATGGTCATCCATCAGCCCCGATCTCACGAATGGTGAAGGGGCCGGGAACCTCACTTACGGAACCATCACAACGCTTGCGGTGTCCCCGCTAAATCCTGGCCTCCTTTATGCCGGAACCGATGACGGAAATGTATGGGTAAAAGATGGGAGCGCTTCCGATTGGGAATTCATTTCTTCTGAACTTCCAATTCGATGGGCAACCCGTGTTGCCACTGACCCTTTTGACGAAAATACAGCTTATGTTTCATTTTCGGGTTACCGTTATGATGAATTTCTTCCTCATATATTCAAAACAATGGACAAAGGCCAAAGTTGGGAGGATATTTCCGGTAATCTTCCCGAAACACCAATCAATGATATTATTCCCGACCCGGAAAATGATTCGACCATCCATATTGCTACTGATGTTGGTGTTTTTACAACGAGGAACGATGGAATATCATGGGAATTAACGGGATCAAATCTCCCCAACGTTCCGGTTATGGATTTGAAATTGCACAACCCAACAAGAAAACTCATTGCCGCCACATATGGGCGATCCATGTACACATATGATTTATTTCAGGATACAATCCTTACCTCAGTTCAAGATGTAGGATTTGATGTTTCGAAAATGAGTGTTTCTGTTTTTCCAAATCCCTTTTCAGAAAAGGTTCAGGTGAAATTTTATTTGCCGAAGAGAGAAAATGGTGAAATTTTAATTTTAAACTCTTCAGGCGAAAAAGTGAAAGTAGTTTTTTCAGGAGGACTTCAAAAAGGGGAAAATAAGTTTCAATGGGAGGCAATTAACACAAAGGCAGGCAATTATATTATTTATATAAAAATTGGTGATGAAATAATTTCGAAGAAAATAGTTCATGTGAAATAATCCCCCTAATTCAATTTAAAATATACCGGGACAACAAAGCGAACACTCACCGGCCTTCCTTGTTGTGTGGCCGGTTTCCAGAAAGGCATATGCTTAATGACCTGAAAAGCTTTATCATCACAGGCTTCACCAATTCCTTTTATAACTTTGACATCAGTGACTTTTCCGGCAGAATTCACCACAAAGGAAACATACACCTTACCTTCATCCCCTGCTTTTCGGGCTTTAGTTGGATATGTTAAGTTTTGTTGCAGATATTTGCGCAATCCAGCTTCACCACCGGGAAATTGTGGCATGGTTTCTACTATTGTAAAAATGATTTCTTCATCTCCATTATCTTCATCTTTTCCGGTATCAACTTCCTCAGATAACTGGAGAAATTGTGCCGGAGCAGAGGGGCCACTTGTTGAAACACTTCCACTAATCACAATCATATCCATTAGAAAACCTTCATGACTATCAGAAGCCTTTCTCCCCCTATTTCTCTCAGGTGGATTATCGCGTTTATCCAATGAGATTTCCAGCTCTTCATCAAAAAGATCCTCCTCTCCCATTTCAGAAAAATTGACCGTAATATGTTGAAGTTTTTCCCTGACAGGCTGAACTGGTTTTTGATTTTTGATTTTAGTTGGTACATCTGTCCTTTCCCCTTTTACAACAGGAGGAACTGGAATGGCGGGTAATTCAATATTCCTGTCGATAACATAATCCGCTGTATCCATCGATAAATTGTGTGCAGAGAAGTTCAAGTAAAACAAAAGCCCAAATAAAACAAGAATGCTTGCCGCGGCTGAATAATAGAAAAACTTTTCTGAAGGTTTAAGTATCCTGGATTCCCTTTTTCCCTTAGGAAGTTTTCCCATCAGGTTCTTATTGATTTCAGCAATGGTATTCTCCAAATTCGCTTTGTCAGCCAAGAGGTCAATCCCTTCCAAAGCATCGGAGCACATTTTGCATATCTCAAGATGTGATTTGATTTCCAGGCGGTCTTTTTCCTGCAGATCACCAGAACTATATCGCTCAAGACCTTCCAGCGTAAGGCATCCCGATTGTGTAAAATATGTATTTGCTGCTTTTCCCATCATCCTTTTTCCAAATAATTTTTCAAGTTCCGTTTCCCGTTCTGAATATGGCTTTTCACCTGTTTCATCGAATAACCTGTGATCTCCGCCACTTGCTTATAGGAATTATTTTGTAAATATAATAAACCTATGCATTCCCTTTGTTTGTCGTTCAACAATTTGATTGCATCGTGAAGTTGCTGGAATATTGCTTCCTGCCCCTTTGCACCATTATGATGGATTTCGACCGCAAGTTCCATAAAATCCGACTGAATACTTTTTTTATAATTCAATTACTCCTTCAAGATTGTTTTCCCTTTCCGCAATTTCATCAGACAATGGTTCTTTGCAACTGTATAGATCCAACTCTTGAAACTTTGGATTTCTTGTCGGTGCAAATCATTAAACAATTTTTCAAAAACCTGCATGACAGCATCCTTTGCACCCTCCTCATCACGAAGGTATTTCATGCAAACCCCAAAAACCAAATGTGTATATCGTTGGAAAATCTCCCCGAAAATTTCATTGTCCCCATTCTGTTTGAATGCAAACACTAACTCTTCATCCGCCATGGATTTGATCTTGCTTGCCTTCTTGTTTTTATTGCCGGATTTCAGGAACATTTCATTGGGGTTGAGAACTGTTTTTAAAACAAACTTTGTACCAGATTGAAAAGCAAGACTGGGAGAGTAAAATGCAAGGTAAAGTTTTGGGCGATGTTTTTCTCCACTTGCAAATGCCGAGAAATGGATTTATCTTTTTTATGGAATTTATATTTCCCCTGCATCTCATTAGCAAACAGCAATATTATTATAAACCTTTAAAACAAAAAGATCATGCAAATCAGAAAAAACAAAAAAGCAAACCTGGAGTCCAAACGAAGTATTTTCCTGCAAATTGGATTCGTCCTAAGCCTTGCATTCGTGCTTCTGGCCTTTGAACGGACCACCGTTGAAACCGAAAAGTTTGACTGGGATTTCGATCGGGGGACCTTGATAGATGAAGAAATCTACGAAATAAAGATTATTAAGGATAAACCTGAAATCAAGAAAGTAAAAACCATAACCCCGGTTTTTGTCCCGGATGATGAAGATATTCCCAATGATGACCTGGATATTAGTGCAGAAGTGGATGAAACAACCGAAAACAGCCTCGATAATCAGCCGGAATTCACAAATGAAGAAATCGTTACTGAAGATAATACCATTTATGATTTTGTCCAGGTATTCCCAGAATTCCCGGGAGGTGAGGCAGCACTATACACCTTTTTGGCCAAAAATTTGAAATATCCCAAACTTGCAAGGGAAATAGGTATAATGGGAAAAGTACTCGTTGAATTTATTGTGTGGAAAGATGGGTCAATCAGGGACATAATAATTTTGAGGGGCCTTGGTAGTGGCTGTGATGAGGAAGTTATCCGTGTAATCAACAAAATGCCAAAATGGAAACCCGGAATGCAAGGCGGAGAAAGAGTAAATGTGATGTTTCGAATGCCTATTTCTTTTAAGTTGAATTAATACAAGTATTCTGTAATTAAAAAAGCCCATCGAATAATTTCGATGGGCTTTTTTATTCAGAACCAACCGAATCTTTATTTCAAATTAAAAATATTGGAATACATAATTGTACTGTTCGATTCAATAATCAGCTTCATCTTAAAACGGTAATCTCCTTTGTCAAGATTACTTGCACTGATTGTATCCGAAATTTTAGTATTTACCTCCAAATCAACCCATGTAAAATCCGGACAAGTTGGTGCTGCAGATGTCACCCATTCACTATCGATTCTTTTTTGGATTTCATAATCCAGAATATGGCTAAATCCACAGATAGTATAATTTATTGTATTCGGGGTTTTGTTCTCTATTGTGAAAACTATATTGTCAAGATTAACATAAGTCGTATTATCAGTATAGACAGTAACAATAGGATCGGGTTCGCTGGTTTTTTCTTCTTCTTTTTTACAAGAAACCAAGACAACAAAAAATGCCAATATAGCAATGGTTCCAATTGATTTGAACTTCATTTTTCAGTTTTTCTTACGATTGTTATTGATGGCAAATTTACAAAAAAAGTCTTTCCTTAAAAAACAGAAAACCAAAAATATTCAAATAACAAATGCTATGGTTATAAGAAGCTTCCTTATTCCAACCCATTGGGTCGCCACCGCAATTTTCCGGCTTCGACCCAACGGGTTTACAAGTTATCTTATTTGGCTCCTTCCCGTTTTTCTTCTTCCTTTTTCTTTAATAATTCTTCCTGAACACCTTTGCTTACAGGGGAATAATTATAGAATTCCATAGAGTAGTTGGCACGGCCACTGGAAACGTTCCTTAATTGTGTGGCATACCCGAACATCTCCATCAAAGGCACGAAACCAAGAAGCTTCTGTGAGCCTTTCCTATGGCGGCGCATGGATTCGATATTTCCACGGCGCTTGTTCAGGTTCCCAACAACCCCGCCAATATAATCGTCCGGTGTGTTCACCTCGATCTTCATCATAGGTTCGAGCAATGTCGGCATGGCTTTCATAAACCCTTGTTTGAAACAGATAGAAGCACAGGTTTGGAAAGCCCTGTCGGACGAATCCACTGCGTGATGGCTTCCATCAAGGAGCACAACCTTAACGTCCACTACAGGATAACCTGCCAAAACACCTTCCTGAAGGGTCTTTTTGATCCCTTTGTCAACCGATGGGATAAACTCATTGGGGATTACACCCCCTTTGATTTTGTTTACAAATTCATATCCTTTGCCTGGGTTGGGTTCAAGACGCATCACGGTATGCGCATATTGCCCTTTACCACCCGTTTGCTTGCTATGTTTGTAATTGCTTTCAATCTCCATTTTAATGGTTTCGCGAAGTGCTACGGCCGGTTCGCCAACAAC
>JAJRTT010000403.1 GCA_024278155.1 Bacteroidota bacterium
AATGTGCATGTATATCTCCGCCATACACGGCAAAGCACGAGGAACCTCGGAAGCTTTCTGCAAAACATGGAATCGGAATTGGGAGGGGATGCATTTGGGATCGTAACAGATATACTGGGAACGACAAGCCCGTGGTTGGTAATTGCTAAAAAAGCCATACCAATGATTGGTAGCGCCTTGAAAAAAATCAAGGACCGTGACATGGGGTTTGTAAGTATGTTTGAAGAATTTGGCCCTGAGTTTGAAAATCAAATCGAGCTTGACCGCTCTAATAAGTTCTCAACGGGCAATGCCTCGATTGTCTGGAGCTGGTCGGTGGATGAACAACCCTAACCTGGACAAACCAGAAAACACAAAGGGCAAATTATAAATTCCGAAATTTTGCTTTGTCGTAAAAAGGTTTGAATCAACGAGTGAACAAACCCCAGGACGTAACAGGATTTTGTGTTTTGGGTTTTGTGCTTTGGATTTTGGATTTTGGTTTTCTAGTGGTATTCTGCCATTTTTTTTTCTGGCAGAATTCTGCCATGGTTTTTGCGATTTCGTGTTGTACTTTTACCGACAGAAAAAGAATAAATTATCAAAAGGATTCTTACACTCTTGTTTTTTGATGGTGAAATGAATTTAACATTTACACGAAGAAGTACATTTTGAAACCTATGCAAACTAAAACCAAAATTGGAAAGTCCCGTTTTTAGGGTGAAGAATCATCCATTGGATGAAAGTGCAAAGTTTCTTTTCTTCAGGCCGCAGTTCTCAATCTGCGGCTTTTTTTTATTTCAGGGCAATAAAAAGCAAAAAAACACATTCCTGTAATCGTCAGGTTGACCTGATTGACCCATGGATTTTTCAGGTTGAACAAATCAAAAAAACAAATACCTTTATATGCGGAAAATTCATGCGTTTTGGGTTTGTTTCAAAACCTGTTGGTTTGATGTTTTCACGAGTTCAAATAATGTATAAATAGTTTAAAACCAAAATATATGGATAAAGAATGTATTTTATGGGTAGATGATGAGATTGATTTGTTAAAACCACATATCATCTTTTTGGAACAAAAAGGATATGATGTCCACACCACAAACAATGGTTCCGATGCACTGGAAATGGTAAGGGAAACCCCATTTGATATTGTTTTACTGGATGAGCAAATGCCGGGAATGTCAGGTATCGAAACCCTTGAAAAAATAAAAGTTGAATATCCCAATCTGCCGGTGGTGATGATAACCAAGAGCGAAGAAGAGACTATCATGGAGGAGGCGATCGGATCGAATATCTCCGATTATTTGATCAAGCCCGTTAACCCCCATCAGATTTTGTTGAGCCTGAAAAAGAACCTGGAAAATAAAAAACTGGTGAGCGAAAAAACCACATCCCAGTACCAGCGGGCTTTTAGTAGGTTGGGAATGGAGATTTCCGGTGGGCTCGACCACAGTGAATGGGTGAATATCTATAAGCGCCTTGTACGTTGGGAACTGGAACTTGAAAAGTCGAATGATGAAGGGATCAAGGAGATTCTCGCCATGCAGAAACTGGAGGCCAATCAGGCCTTTGCCAAATTTATCGAAAGGAACTACCTGGAATGGATAAATGCCAATTCGCACGACCGTCCTGTTTTTTCACATACTTTGCTAAAAGAAAAGCTTTTTCCCCTGCTCGATAAAAAAAGACCGGTTTTCTTTTTGTTGATCGATAACCTGCGATATGATCAATGGAAAATGATCCAGCCGATTATCGAAGAGTATTACCGTGTCAAGTCAGATAATATTTATTACAGTATTCTGCCAACAACTACTCAATACGCGCGTAATGCCTTGTTTTCGGGATTAATGCCTTCGGAGATCGAACGGAAATATTCCAAATATTGGGTGAGCGAACAGGATGAGGGCACAAAAAACCAATATGAAAAAGAGCTGCTTGGGGAATATCTAAAGAGGTACGCAAAAAACATAAAATACAGTTATACCAAAGTCCTGAACCTGAACGTGGGGAGAAAGCTTGTCGAAAACCTGCCCAATTTGATGGACAATGATTTAAACGTAGTGGTTTATAATTTTGTGGACATGTTGTCTCATGCGCGGACGGAAATGGAGATTATCCGTGAACTTGCAGATGATGAAGCGGCCTATCGGTCGTTGACACTTTCCTGGTTCGAGCATTCCCCATTGAAGGAGATAATCGAGTACATTGGTGAAAAGAAGGTGGATCTTTTTATTACCACCGATCATGGAACGGTACGCGTTGACAGTCCCGTGAAAGTCCTGGGCGACAGGAACACGAACACCAATTTGCGCTACAAAACAGGAAGGGCCTTGCAGTATAAAAGGAAAGATGTTTTTGAGGTACGGAACCCCGAAGAAGCTTTCCTTCCACGTACAAACATCAGTTCGTCATATGTTTTCTGTAAGAAAAACGACTTCTTTGCCTACCCCAATAATTACAATTATTATGTGAATTATTATAAAAACACGTTCCAACATGGAGGTGTTTCGCTCGAAGAGGTACTTATCCCGTATATTTATTTGCAGGCAAAGTAAACTGGTCCTGATCGATAATTGACGCACCTTTAGTTTGCCGTTTTTCCATAGGTTAACCTTGCCATATACCCTTTCGGTATATTTATGGTTTTCGTAATTTCCTTTTGCTATTTTTGTGCAATCAAAAATGTGAGATATGATGCAAGAGATTTTTATTTGCAACAATGAAAACGAATTGGGTGGAATTGCGGGGAAGCTTTTGGCCAAATATCCCGATAAGCGGATTTTTGCATTTTTTGGCGAGATGGGCGCCGGGAAAACCACATTTATTAAAATTATTTGTGCTCAACTTGGTATAACCGACGAGGTAACAAGTCCTACTTTTTCCATTATAAACGAATATATCAAACCGGATGGTGAAAGTTTATATCATTTTGATTTCTATCGGATAAAACTTGAGGAAGAAGCTTACGACCTGGGGTATGAGGATTATTTTTATGGAGGGTATTATTGTTTCATCGAATGGCCCGAAAAAGTAGAGAAGCTTTTGCCAGAGGATGCTGTGCGGGTTTCCATTGAGGTTGACGAAACTGATAATTCGAGAAAGATGTTTTTTTGAACCATACCGATATATTACCTATTCAAA
>JAJRTT010000404.1 GCA_024278155.1 Bacteroidota bacterium
CAAATCCTTCGCGAGCGCATGTTTGAAAACCTGGGGCTCATTGCTGAAAATAACCCCAACAGCATCTTCGATAACCTGGAATTCCAGGCTGCCGCCACCGATTGTCCCTTCGATTTCCCCATCATCAAAGACAATCATTTTAGAGCCGGTTTTCCTGGGAGTTGAACCTTTTGTTTCGATGATAATGCAAAGGGCGGCCTTTCGCCCCGATTTTTTTATTTCGTCGATTTTTGAAAATATTGATGCCATATTTATGTTGATTGTTTTTATACAAAAGTACCATTTATTTAATTTGATATACGATGAAAGCTTATTTTTGGGATTTCATATTTTAAAAAGGAGATGACAAAACTACAAGCAAACCTACTATTGTTCCTGGCGGCAATGATTTGGGGGTTCTCGTTCGTGGCGCAACGAGCGGGAATGGAGTTCATTGGCCCCTACACATTTAATGCGGTTCGTTTTGCTTTGGGCAGTTTGTCGCTTGTCCCATTGGTTTATTTCCTGAAAGGGAAAAAGCAAAATTATCCGAAGCGTGAAACAAAACCTTTAATAACAGGTGGATTGCTTGCAGGTTCTGTTTTGTTTACCGCATCTTCTTTTCAACAAGTTGGGATTGTTTACACATCAGCCGGGAATGCTGGCTTTATTACCACTTTGTATGTAATTATTGTCCCTGTATTGGGTTTGTTCCTTAAACATAAAATCAATAAACAAACCTGGGCCGGTGCAATTCTGGCCATCATTGGCCTGTACCTGCTTTCCGTAAAAGATGGTTTTTCATTGGGAAAGGGTGACAGCCTGGTCTTGATAAGTGCTTTCTTTTTTGCCGCCCATGTCATCATAATAGGGTTCTATACCGATAAGGTAAACGCCATCAAGATTTCGATTGTCCAGTTTGCCGTCTGTTCGTTGCTAAGCCTTGCCGTGGCTGTCTTTACTGAGGAAATTGTTTGGGCCACAATAAAGCAAGCTGCAATCCCGGTTCTTTACGGAGGGGTAATGTCGGTTGGCGTAGCTTTCACTTTACAGGTGGTTGCCCAGAGAAAAGCATTGGCATCCCATGCTGCCATTATCCTTAGTTTTGAATCTTTGTTTGCGGTTTTGGGCGGTTGGCTGATTTTGAACGAAGGCTTTACCACGAGGGCACTTATCGGTTGTGGGTTGATGCTGGTTGGATTGGTTGTTTCGCAATTGAACGGTAAAAAACAACACATTTCGACAGGTTCAATGTGACTGTCACAGCATAAGTTTTTTTTTGTCAAAATACCAATTCAACAAGCTTGTCGGCATTGTGGCCATTTGAAAAACGGTGGTTCAATTTTTCCTGCCTAAGTTGGATTTGCCCTTTTTCGAAATCCTGCCTGAACAATTCCTCCAGTTTTGTTTTTAATTCCTGCGGAGTGTTGGCAATGGTGCACAACGTTTCTAAATTCGTTCCATTGAGCATCTTGTCGTTTACAAGGCAAAACCTTCCTTTATACAGAGTGTTCAGTAGTTTGAGTTTTAAGCCTGTTGCCTGAAACGTAACCAAAATGTTCACATGGGCATTGCGGATGAGGTCAAACATTTTTTCATCTGAGGGGTTGGGGGCCAGGCTGATGTTTTTGTGCTTGGAAACCAAATCAATTATTACCTGTGGTGGGTTCATTCCGGCCACTTTTAAAGGGATGTTCAAATTGCCAAAAACTTCATTGATGAGGTATTTCACCGCATGGGCATTTTCGGGGACTTCGATGTTGCCGTTGTAGAGTGCATAACCCCCTTTTCCTGTGAGGGATTCGATTTTGTCATTCGCATGGAAACTGGGCAGGAATTCAACTTTTTTCCCGGGGAAATGTTTTTGCAGGTAATGCGTGTCCTTCTCCGAAACAACCAGCATCAAGTCCGTATGGCTCAAGACTTTTTGGAACATTTTCAACTTTATGCTTTCGGCAAGGAAATAGGCTTTATTCCCAATTTTCTTATCAACCTTGAACAAATTAAAATAGTAGCGGTGTTCTATATTGCTTTCGCGGTAAACCTTGAACCTCTCCCTGATCCTTTTGTCATCGAGGTAAAAACAAGAATGGAGGCCCTCAAAAAGAATAGGGTAATCATCTTTCATCAATCTGTTTATCATTTTCTCCGAACGGCGACTGGAAACGATATACGGTTTGGTGCTCAAGGCCGAGTTCAATCCGGTAAGGCGAGGATAGTAAAAAACCTCTGTGCAATATTTGTCAAGTTCAGTGCTGCGCGGCCGCCCGGGATATTCATAGCAATGAAGGTGGATCTTAATGCCCTTTGAGTGGAGTGCCTTTAATTTGTAGAACACATCTATTACCCCTCCGTAATTGGGTGGGAACGGGATATCAAACGCAACGATATGTAAATGTTTATCGGGCATATTTCTTGTAAACTTATTTCAATTTTCCTTCTTCCTTTTCCCAGGAAAGTTCCTTGGCGGCAAACTTAAGATTTTCTTTCCACACCGCTATCTGTTTTTCATCCGAAAGGATTTTGTTTATTTTTTCTGCAATATGTTTGGGCTGATGATTTTCAATCGTGTCGCCAATCTGATATTTTTCGATGATCCTTTTTATCTCGGTAAGAGGGGAAGCCAGGACAGGGATGCCGGCATGGATGTAATCGAAAAGCTTGTTTGGCAGACTATAACGGTAATTGATGTTGGTATCCTTGTCCAATGAAAGACCCAGATCGGCCAACCTTGTATGTTGATGTAAATCAGTAAATGAAAGCCTGGGGAAAAATTTGATTTTATCTTTCAGTTCAGGCTTTTGGGCCATTTCTTTCAGGACGGGAATTACATCGCCACCACCAATAATCAACAGCAACGTATTGTCAACAAACCCCATTGCCTCGATGAGTTCTTCGGCACCACGTTGGATATTGATCCCCGAACCTTGCAGGATGATGATTTTTTTGTTTTCGGGCAATCCCAACATCTTTCGGGTCTTGAACTCTTTGATCTCAAGTTTTTGGGGAATGTTCCTCACGACTTTTACATCTACCTTGTATTTGTCCTCAAACGCTTTGGCAATGGAATCGCTCACGGTAAAGACATCTGTAAGTTTTGGGAAAATCCAGCCTTCAATGCCGCTCCAAACGTTTTTCACAAATTTCCGGTCAATCACTTCAGGCGTTTCCGTAAAGTATTCATGACTATCGTAAACAATGGGAATACGTTTGAAAACATGGACGAGATAATTGGGGAGAAGGGTGTCTAAATCGTTGGAAACAAGTAATCTTCCTTTGCGAAACAGTAAAAAGAAAAAGAGGCGTACATTGAATTCCGCATAAAACAAAGGCCCTTTTTCAAAAAGGAGTTTCATGCGGTGCATTTTGTATTTACGCTTGTCAAGGGACGGGCTTTTCCTTTTCTTTCTTCCGACCAACAACACATGGAAGCCCAGCTTTGTGAGGGTCATACAGGTTTTGTTCACCCGCTGGTCAGTTACCAGGTCATTTATTACCGACACGATCGCTCTCTTCAAATTCTTTTTGTTTTAAGGCTGCGAAAATAGGAATTACATTTATCTTTGACCGATGGAAATCCTAAAAAACTTTTCGTTAAAAAAACTCAACACCTTTGGTTTAAGTGTAGATGGGAAATATTTTGCACACGTTGCTTCCATGGATGATTTATTGGAAACAAAAGATTTCATTGCCGAAAACAATTGTCGGTTTATGGTTTTGGGTGGAGGAAGTAATGTGTTGTTCCTGAATGATTATGATGGGCTTATTATAAGTAATGGGTTAAAAGGAGTTGAAATCCTGAAAGAGGATGAAGAACACATTATTGTAAAAGCCATGGGAGGTGAAAACTGGGACGGTTTCGTTTCGTGGTGTGTGAAACATAATCTTGCCGGACTCGAAAACCTTTCCCTTATTCCCGGGAGTGTCGGTGCTTCTCCCATCCAGAATATTGGTGCATATGGTGTGGAAATGAAAGACCATTTTGTTGAATTGGAGGCTTTTCATTGGGAGACAGGGAAAATTCAGACCTGGGTTTACAATGATTGCAAATTTGGGTATAGGGACAGTATTTTCAAAAACGAGTTGAAGGGAAAAGTCATGATTCTTTCGGTAACTTTCCGGTTGGACAAAAAACCAGTTTTCAAAACTGAATATGGTGCCATTCTGGAGGAAATCCAAAGGATGGGGATCAAGAAGCTTTCTATTGGAGCTATCAGGGATGCGGTTATTTACATCCGTAAAAGCAAGCTGCCAGACCCGGAAGTGATAGGCAATGCCGGTAGCTTTTTTAAAAACCCGGTTATTTCCGAAGGGCAATTTCAATCTTTGAAAAAAGCCTATCCCAAAATCGTATCCCATCAAATCCAGGACGGAAACCACAAGCTCGCTGCAGGATGGCTTATCGATCAGGCAGGTTGGAAAGGGAATAGGCTAGGGAATGCCGGTGTCCATAAAAAGCAAGCCCTGGTTTTGGTAAATCATGGAAATGCAACGGGTAAGGAAATTATACTATTGGCCACAAAAATTGAAGAATCGGTAAAGGAAATGTTTGGAGTTGATTTGGAGAGGGAAGTGAATATAATTACTTGATTGTATTAATTGTTCTTTGATTTAGTTAATCCCGTTTGTTTCTTGATTAATTGACACTTGCCTGAATCCCATATCTATCAAAAACCGAAATCACATTCTCTATTTCCTCCTTCGTTGGGGTTTCCATTCCTTCCAATTCAACAGTATTGCCCATTTTGGCATGTTTGCCAATGGCAACATCGTGATAGGGCAAAAGCTGTATTGACCTTGTTTTTCCGGGAAGGTTCTTGATAAATTTCGCTGTTTTTTCAATATTGTCCAAATCGGCATTTACCCCTTTTATCAAAGGTATCCTAAAAATTATCCCCACATCCGTATTGGCTGTTTTACTTATGTTTCCCAATATCAATTCATTGTGGACTCCCGTAAACTCCTTGTGTTTTGTGCTGTCCATGTGCTTAATATCGATGAGGAACAAATCCGTATTACTGGCAACTTCCATTACAATTGCTTGCTTCGTAAAAAGAGTAGTGTCCACAACCCGGTGAATCCCTTTTCGGCCACATTCCTTCAACAGCTTCAATAATAAATGGGGGTGCATCAAAGGTTCCCCGCCCGAAAAAGTAACCCCGCCACCCGACTGGTCAAAGAAAAGGGTTTCCTTTTCAATGATTCCCATGATCTCCTCCACGGTCATCGGGCTTCCCGACATTTCGATGGCTTTGGTCGGGCAGGCTTCCGCACATTTTCCACAAAGACGGCAAGCTCCGATATCGGTGACAATCCCATTTTCGGTCAATACCAAAGCATTGTTCGGACAAATCCCCACACACTTTTGGGAGCCGATGCATTTGGAAGCGGTATATGATTTTTGCGCGTGGGGCGAAATGCTTTCCGGGTTATGGCACCACTTGCACGACAAGGGGCAGCCTTTGAAAAAGACCGTAAGCCGGATTCCTGGCCCATCGTTGATGGCATAATGTTTTATATCGAAAATCAGGCTTGTGCTCATTATTGATATTTTGATTTTCCTACTCTACTTTCCCCTTTTAGAAGTTACCTAAAATGATTCGTTTTCAGTTCGGTCAATAACCTCCTGCTGCAAATCTGCGTTCATATCGTTGAAATAATCGCTGTAACCTGCCATGCGCACCAACAAATCCTTATAATCTTCCGGGTTTTTCTGGGCAGCGTATAATGTGGCCGTGTCCACTATGTTAAACTGGATGTGGTGACCACCGAGCGTGAAATAGGAACGTATCAGCTTCCCAAGTTTCACAAGGTCTTCCTCATGTTTCAGAAGCCCGGGCATGAAACGTTGGTTCAACAAAGTGCCGCCCGATTTGGTTTGATCAAGTTTCACAAGTGACCTGATTACCGATGTTGGCCCGTTCACATCACAACCATGTGAAGGGGAGGTGCCGTCCGAAATGGATTTGTGTGCCAATCGCCCGTTGGGACTGGCTCCCATCACTTTCCCAAAATAAACATGACAAGTCGTCGAAAGCATGTTCAAATGATATTTTCCCCCTTTGATATTGGGTTTGCCGTCAATTGCCGCCAACAAATCATTGTAAACACCAATGGCAATACCGTCTGCATAATCATCGTCATTTCCATAAAAAGGGGTGTTGTTCAAAATGAATTGGCGAAGTTCCTCTTCGTGTTCATAATTCTTTGCAACAGCATTCAAGAGGTTTGCCATTGAGATGTTCTTCTCTTCAAAAACATGTTTCTTTAAAACCGAAAGACTATCGGTTACCGTTCCCAATCCAGTACATTGAATGTAATTGGTATTGTACCTTGGCCCGCCATCATAATAATCTTTTCCTTTTGTGATGCAATCTTCGATCACTACCGATAAAAACGGGGCTGGTGCATATTTGGCGAACATCCGGTCGATATAATTGCTGACCAAAATCTTCTGGTTTACCATAAAGTTCAATTGTTTCAGGAAAGCATTGTACAATTCATCATAGGATTTGAAATCTTTTGGGTCACCGGTTTCTATTCCTGCCTTTTTCCCTGTCAAAGGGTCAATCCCTTTGTTCAAGGTTATTTCGAGGATTTTCGGGACATTGAGGTAACCTGTGAGTAAATAAGCCTCTTTTCCAAAAGCCCCCACCTCGATGCAGCCGCTGCAACCGCCTTCACGGGCATCGTCCAGCGTTTTTCCCTGTTGCAGCATTTCCTGTATGTATATGTCGGGGTTAAAAACCGAAGGATAACCATGCCCCTGGCGGATAACATTGCAGGAAGCCATTAAAAACCTGTCGGGTGTCCTGGCACTGATATGGACCGAATTTCCAGGCTGGAGCAAATGGAGCTCCTCGATAATCTCCAGCATAATGTATGAAACCTCGCTTGTACCGTCGGAACCGTCCGGTTTGAGACCGCCGATATTGATATTGGTGAAATCGTTGTAAGTGCCGCTCTCCCTTGCGGTGATGCCCACCTTTGGAGGTGCGGGATGATTATTGACCTTGATCCAAAAGCAGGACAAAAGTTCCTTGGCATCATCCCGTGTCAGGTTTCCTGCTTTAATTTCCTTTTCATAAAAAGGGGCAAGATGCTGGTCGAAATGGCCCGGGTTCATGGCATCCCAACCGTTCAGTTCGGTGATAGTCCCCAAATGGACAAACCAATACATTTGGATGGCTTCCCAAAAGTTTTGGGGCGCATGGGCCGGCACACGGCGGCAGACCCTTGCAAGCCCATTCAATTCTTCGGTTCGCTTCTTGTCTTTCTCTTGGTTGGCCATTTCTTCCGCAAGGTCGGCATGGCGTTCTGCAAAGAGTATGACCGCATCACAGGAAATGCCCATGGCTTTCAGTTGCTCGGATTTGTCGGTGGCCTCGGGGTCGTTCAGGAAATCCAGTTTTTCGATTTGTTCCGCAATCTCCTTTTTGAAATCCAGCATCCCCTTTTTGTAAATCTTGCCGTCCAAAGCGGTATGCCCGGGCGCACGTTGTTCCATGAACTCGGTAAAAATCCCGGCTTCATATGCAGCTTTCCACTCTTTTGGCACATGCCCGAAAATCCGTTCCCTTTGCGTTTTCCCTTCCCAGTAAGGGATTACCTCTTTTTCGTAAATACCGATATCATCCTGTGAAATAGTGTAGCGTTGCATTTCACGTGTGTTCAGCACATGGAAATCTTCGACACTGTGGCATGTAAGCTCGGGAAATGTGGGGACGGATTTTGGTTTTGGGCCACGTTCGCCCACGATCAGTTCGCCATCGCCAATGTAGATCGTTTTCTTTTTGCAAATTTCCAAAAAATTCAGGGCCCTGAGAACGGGAATGGAATATTTCCCGTAATTTTCTTTATAAAACCGGGTTTCTATCAAGGCCCTTTCGATGGACAATGTAGGTTCGGCCTCAAAACTCTCTTTTCGGAGTTTTTGTATCCGTGCGTTCATCCCCGGGCCAATCTTGTTTGTTGATTTCCTATAAAAATTCCCTTCCGCCCTGGCCGGACGTGCGGGAACGGTTTTGTTTTTGTTGATATTGATAACTGGTGTTTCCATTTCGATGAAAATATAATTGTTGAAAAAAATAAATTTGTTAATGAGGAAATCCGCCCTGAAAAAGAGGGTTCATCAAAGAGGAAACTTAAACATAGAACATCAGGCATTCGAACAGTCGCCTGTAATGTTTTGTCAAATTGGATATGAAAGAATTTGTTTTCATCTTGATTTGAAAATGATGGGGCAAAGTTACAGAAAAACCTTAAATACATACAATTGATTGGACGCATAATTTTTCCACATGGAATAAGCGTCCATGCTTATTCGTGAAAAACATCACTTAAGAGCAAGTGGCCACATGCTACAGGATTGTGAAGCTTTGAGCTAAAGAATACAAGTATATTATAGGAACATCCAAAATCCAAGGGTGTTTGTGGAATACTTTCGCCAACTTTGCTTATTTTACTATCACTTTTATTTTGTGAACATTAATGGAAACTGACCTATGACCTGGTTTCGATGCCCTTGTATTTTGTGGGTTGGATTGGGAGTGTGAAAATAAACCCGGAATTTTGAAATATAATTAGGAATTGACCGTATTATTATCCGATTGACTTTTTTTTAGGTAAACTTAGCAATTTGTTGAACAAACCATAAACAAATGATGACAAAGAATACAGGAAGAAGTTTTGTAAAAACGATTTTTGTTTTATTGATACCTTTTACTTGCTACACACAAAATGTAGAATGGCTAATAAGTGATGGGACAAGTGCAATGGAAAGGGCAACGTCCATAGCTATTGATAATTCAGGGTATTTATATGTTACTGGCGGGTATATTGGAGAAACCCAAATTGGTACAACAATACTTCCTGATTATGGCGATGAAAATATTTTTGTTTGTAAGTATGATCACGAAGGGAAAGTCATTTGGGCCATTTCCGCAGGGGGAAGCAATCAGGACGTTCCAATGTCGTTGCTTACGGACAGCGCTTGTAATATTTATGTTACAGGGTTTTACAATCAAAATATTTCCTTTGGTGACACTTCTTTTGTTGTTCCGGTGAACGACCAGGTTTTTCTTGCAAAATATGATAGTTCAGGGGTATTTCAATGGGCTGCTCATGGAGGGAGTTATAACCAAAACTGGGGAAAAAGTATTGCCATGGATTCTAACGGCAATATTTATATCGCTGGTAATATTGGTGCAAATGCAACTTTTGGGGATACAACTGTTTTGGCTTCTTTTTCGTTCTTTATTGCAAAGTACAGTAGTGATGGGGAATTAGTGAAGGTTGTTAGTTCAGAAAGCTATGCTGATATTAATGCTATATGTTGTGACCCATACGATCATGTTTTTGTGACTGGAGGGTACAATGGAGAACTTTCGTTAAATGGAAACACGGTCAATAACAATAGTACTGTTGACGATTTTTTCATTGCTGGATTTACCTCCTCCCTTGAGAATCTCTGGATATTTGATGCAGGTGCCAGTTTAAAAGAAGAAGGGACATCTATTTGCCTCGATCAAAACAACAATATTTGTTTTACATATTATTTTGAAGGATTTACCAATCTTAACGGGAATGATTATTATTCAAATGGGAACAATGATTTGATGCTAGGGAAAATGAATTCGAATGGTGAACTTATATGGAACAATCAGGTTGGAGGTGGGAATATGTGGCAAGATAAAACCCTTGCAGTTGACCAACAGAATAATGTTTACCTGGCCGGAAGTTTTTTTGGGGTAGATTTTTTTGGTGGAAATGAATTTACCTCAGAAGGTAACAGTGATTTGTTTATTGTGAAATATAATCAGTCAGGAGCCTATCAGTGGTTTTTGCAAGGAGGGGGGGAGTATCAGGATAAAGGCAGTGGTATTTTGGTAGATAACCTTTATAATATATATTTCACAGGTCATTTTAACTCACCAATGGAAATTGGCGGAATAGGGTTGACGGGTGGGGGTGGACTGGACTATTTTCTTTGTAAAATTGCTAATATTGTTGGGACATCAAAGGATCAACTGGAACAATTGTTCTCGATTTATCCAAACCCTACAAATGGATTGGTTACCGTAAAGGCATTATCAAACCAAAATCCTTTGATGGTTACTTTGTATGACCTGCAAGGCAAATCAATA
>JAJRTT010000405.1 GCA_024278155.1 Bacteroidota bacterium
GGGGGTTTTGGATATGAGCAACCCCAATTCCATATTTACAGCTAATACTGATGCCATTGGTACAATCGCCAACTTGCATCAGGGAGGGACAATGAATATGAACGGTGGATTGATCACCGTTAATGATTTGGCCGAAAATGGTATTTATGGGTCGGTGAATGTGGTTTCCGGCGAATTGAACTATTTCCAGGATGCCAGCTCTTTTGTCGATCTTAATTGCGACCTGACGATGTCAGGAGGAATATTTAACATCAATTCCTCTAACGACAACAGTCTCTGGGCTTTTGGCGGCGATGCCTCCGTTACCATGAGTGGTGGAATCCTGAATTTTATTAATTGTGGTGTCCTTATCCAGGACAATGCAAATACATTTACCGAAAACATTACAGGAGGAACCATCCGTACCGATGGTATTTTCAAGGCCAACCGTCCCCAATTTGCACCAAACGGTGGAACCATTGAATTATATGGAGGTGCAGATGTCGACATTGCTTCGGTTCCCGGGGCCAGTTTCTACAATGTGGACATAAATAAATCAGGAGGAAAAAACACAAATACTTCCTATAAAGACCGGGACGGCAATATGATAAAGTCCGTAATGGGCAATATGGTAAATATTATAAGCAATATTGATATAAATGGTAATTTGACTGTTAATGCAGGTTTATTGTATGGTTTCTCCTATTCGGTTTCCTGTTTGGGCAATGTAAACATAAACAATACCGGTACATTTTCTATCGGGCAAAACGGAACACTTGCACTTGATGATTTAAAGGCCCTGTCAGTAAACAACGGTGGAGCCCTTGAGGTACTCGGAGCTTTGGGCAACGAAGCCAAAATCACCCACCTGAACGGATATTATAGTTTCAATATTGAAAGTGGCGGGACCATTGCCGCCGAATACGGAATATTTGAGTTCATGTATACGAATGGTATTTATCTGAAAACCGGATCCATAGTGAATCCCGCAATACCATTTAATAATTGTGTTTTCAGGGAAAGTATCAGTGGAGGAAGATTAATGACAGTTCACACCAATCAGGTATTTACTGTTACCGACGCCGTATTCCCAACAAATACATGGGGCGGCAATCACAATGTGTATAATAGTGCAAATATTGGAAATGTGTATTTTGTTGGTGCCATCGGTGGTTTTGAGGGTGAAGCTTTTGAGTATGACCCATACAACCATATCCACTGGTCAGACCATGTTTTAACAATAGACCTCACAGTTAAGCTCGAAGGTCCTTTTAATGGAACAGATATGAATACAGGGTTGAATGCAATTCTGCCATTGAGCCAACCATACAATAGTTCGCCATGGAACTATACCGGACCGGAATCAGTTGCTACAATTCCAAACACCCAGGTTGTTGACTGGGTAATTGTAGAAGGGAGAGATGCCCCGGATGCTGCCGCGGCAACCGTCTTAACGATGTTTGACCGCCAGGCAGCATTCCTTTTGTCCGATGGCTCAATAGTGGGCATGGATGGGAGTTCACCCACACAGTTCAGCCATACCATAACTCAAAAATTATATATGGTTGTCCTGCACCGCAATCATCTGAGTATTATGTCGGCAAACCCGCTTTCTGAAACAGCAGGTCTATACTCTTATGATTATTCAACTGGGCCGGGCCAGGTTTATGGTGATTCGTCAGGTCACAAAGAAATTGCCCCGGGCATCTGGGGAATGGTTTCAGGTGATGCCAATGCAGATGGAACCATAAATACGTTGGATAAAACTATCTGGTCAAATCAGGTAGGCGGTGTGGGCTATAAATCTGCTGACTTTAATTTTAACGCTGAAGTAAATAATCCTGATAAGAATGAGCTTTGGGTTCCGAATATGGGAAACAGCAGTCAGGTTCCAGATTAATTTCATTGCTGCTTTTATCAGGTGGCATGGCAAACAGTAATAAAAAGAAGCAAATGTAGCATCACACATAATGTGGGCTATGCACCAAACCCCTTGTTGGTTCAATTGGTGGTTGGCTAACCCAAACCGGGTTAGCTTTTTTATACCACCACAGCCCATTGGTGTATTGACAACACAATCTGATTCATTTTAAAATTTGTGCCAAAAAAGAAACCCGTTACTTTTTTCATGTCATTGTTAATGTGTTTCGGTTCAAGGACAGCACAATCATAAATTCTATGTGATGTTTCTTTAATCATATTTTCTTTGAAAAATAGTTGTTTTCACCGATTGAAAATCTGTTAAATTTTTGTTAAATAGCCCTTTAAGCTGAAACAGCAAATCATTTATACCTATTTTTGTCTTCCTTTCCCAAAGGGTCATATCACCAAATCAAACATTTTCTAACTAAACAAGCCAACCATGAAAACATTTACAAAAGTTTTTACCAAATTATTTTTCGTTATTTGCGTACTGTTTTACTCAAATCCAACCTTAGGACAAATCCATTCGACTGCTTCAGGCGGGAATTGGAGCAATACATCCACTTGGATAGGCGGTATTGCACCCGGGCTCTTGGACGATGTGGTCATCAATGGTCCGGTTTATATTGAAACGGGGAATGGATGCAACAACATCACTATTGCCAACACAGGTTTATTGCAAAATAAAAACGGGGGGAACAGAACGCTCGCCGTTTACGGTAATATTTCAAACCAGGGCACGATCCAAAACAACAACTACTTCTTTTACTTGGATATCCAAGGGGATATCGACAACAATGGCAGTTGGAGCAACTATAATACATTCCTGGTGGGCGCAGGCGATCAAAACATATCATCGACCACAAGTTTCTCGGGATATTCTTTCAGGAGCCTGAAAACAACAGGTGATATTTTTGCAAACAGTACGCTCAGGTTCAACAACACCATTGTTGACTTTAACGGGGACACGCTTCAAATGAACACCGGCAACGATTCCATTTTTTTGAATAACGGGCGATTGATCGAAACGACAATACTTTCAAGCGGCGGTGCCCCAGGGCTAGTCTATTTTAACTTTTCGAATACTGCTTATGTTGATGAAGTCTATATTGAAGCAAATGAAGTTGTCATGGACGGGGTTTTTCAATTTGTCGATATTTTTCAAGTTATTGGAAATGTTAGGGTAGAAGGGGTATTACAAAATCGGGTTGGAGGACATCGGTCAGCCACAATTACTGGAAATGTAACCAACAACGGGATTATCCAGGACAACAATTACAATTGCTACCTTTACATATCGGGCGATATTTATCAAAACGGCACATGGACGAACAACCACACCTACCTTGCTGGCGATGCCGACCAAAACCTTTGGTTCACCCAGCCTTTTGAGGGAGAAAAC
>JAJRTT010000406.1 GCA_024278155.1 Bacteroidota bacterium
TAGAATAGGTGCATGGTTTTAATAAATGTAATTTGCTATGCTGTAATTTGTACTGCGTAAATAATTTGCTTTGCTTAATCCATAAATCATCATTTTTCAACTAATTACCATCAATTACCCTTTTCAATTACTATAAATTACCATCGAATTACAACTTAATGATGCAAAGCAAATTACCTTTACAACAACACTATCTTCTTCGTATAAACTTCATCCCCAATTTTCAGCAAAACAAAATAAACCCCTTTTGGCAAAGCCTCTCCCCTTTCGTTTTCCGCATCCCATTGGATATCTTGAATTCCTGAAGATAAATAGCCCAGGTCAATATTTGTAATTTTCTGTCCGTTGGTGTTCCTTATTTCAAGTGAAACTCTTGAGTTTTTTGACAAATTAAATTCAACATTTATCTTATCGGTAAAAGGGTTGGGGAAACAATTGACCACAGCATTTACAACATCTTCTTCATCAATGCCCAAATACCAACTATAAAACGACAAGGTTTTCCTAACGCGTACATTGTCATCATCTTCGATCATGAATTCGATGGGGACATCTGTATATTTTTTTAGGGGTGTACCGTAAAACAGACCATCATCGCCCAGGCTCATTTCCTCTGGGAAAAGCGATGGCACATACGAAATCTTTGACCCGGTTGCAATCGTATTTCTTTCGGTAAAGTAATAGTTGACATCATCGCCATCGGAAATGCCGAGTACCGAGATATGGCTGGAAAGCATATTATCGGATCCATAATAATATTCGATATTTCCCGAAGGGTACAATACGACCGCAAAAACCACATCCTCCAATGTATCCTGCTTAACCATACTGGCCTTCCACTTGAACGCGGCAAAATCACCGTTTCCCTCGTACCACATCGCGTCATTGTTTTCGGGGATCAGTTCAAGGTATTTGTTCAGGAAAGGGGCAATGACCCTTGTCTTGCGCAACATCAACTGTGGATCGAACAAATAGGGCCAGGGATACACCTGTTCGTCGAACATCACAAAACCATCCACATGGACATAGATACTATCGTATTTTTTTCCATAAAAAGGGAAATCAAAATCAATTTTCTGTAGGGCAATACCATTTTCATTGTTTGATGGCCCCAGTTGGTCATTGTTGATTTCAGGCATATCTGCCAGTTCGAAACCCTGCCCATAGTGTTTCAGGAGCCTCCACTCATAAGGCCCATTTCCCCCGGTGAAGCCCACATAATGGCTGTACGGCTCATCGATTATTGCATGGGGCAATGCAGGGGAAGTAATTTTCAGTTGGTCAAAATCCACTGTTGCCACCAATGAGGCCAAGGTAAGCGTATTATTTTGAACGGGGATATTTGTTTGCGGACATTCGGTTTCCGCAAGGCCGTTTGTATAATCCATCAAGGAAAAACCGATAATTTCACCGGCCCCGCCACCGTTTGGATCATATTCATCAATAATCAGGTAGAACTTTGCAGGTTCGCCTGATTTTACCCAGCCCAACAAGGGTGTTGCATCCAGCCCAAACTCAATTGTTTTGTTTTCTTCTTCGGTAATGCCTCCCTGCATAAACTGGCTCCCCCCCTGAAAATCAAATATCGGGAAGCCCACCGTAAATTCCGGGACATCGCTATTTTGGCCCGATACACCAATACTCACTTTGATCCTTTTCCTGGAATTGTATTTTAACAGGATTTTATACGTCAGCAAAGGAGCGTAATTTTCCTTTACCTTCAGCACGTGCACTGCATGGTTCCAGATTCCCCCGTCATATAAATCATCGGCCAGTGTTTTGTACATCATATAGCAAAAGCCACTGTCGGCCCAATCATAACCGCCATTATAGCTTTCGGTAAAAAGCAAGCCGCCGATCTCCCAATCTTTCATATCAACGACCCCATCATCGTTTATGTCAATATCATTGGTATAGGTTCCGTCGTTATTATAATCGTAGCGGATGGAATCGTTCCAGCCAACAATGGTAGAAGCATGGCCTGGCGAACCAAACTGGACCATTACATGTTTCCCCCCTTCAGGAGTCCCTTCTGGCAAGAGTGTGGGGTTCCAGGGGTTGGATGAATAGAAACTGGCAATCCCTCCCACTTCGGCGCCTTCCAAATGGTTGTCAAGCCAATTCTTTAAGGTGTTAAGGCCCTCAGGCGTTCCGGCAAGGATTTGACAAACCTCGTCAATCCTGTTCTTCATCCCATTGTAATACTTGTCGTACCCCGACATCCACATACTTTGTCCGACCATTGAATCCACCCCAAAATCCAACACATTGGGTTCTCCGTTTGCCTTAACAATTTCAAAACTATGTATGTAGCTTACGCCGGTCCATCCATAACCCCCGTTCATAAAGTTAAAGGTAAAATGGGTCGGGTATTGGTTTTCGGGAACATTGGACGGCAATCCACGCCTGTAATTGATTTCGTAATTAAAGTTCAAGGCAATCCCTGAATATTGCCCACATTCGAGCGTAACCTGTTCAAAAAGCGAACGCATATAGGGCTGTGTCGAATTATCCTTAAAAGAAGGGAGGTCTTTCGATTTTAAAAAAGAAGGCGTTGTAAGTACCGTCAGGTCCGACAACAAAACAGAATCCAATTTTGAAATACCGAAACCACCAGCCTTCGCATGTCCGGATTCCTGTGAAAACCCTTGACCCGCAACAAACACCAGATTAAAAACAAGGAGAATGGGAATTTGAAAGAATCTTGAAACAAGGGACTTATGCATATATTTTGTTTTATCGAGGAAGAAAGAACGCAAACACTTTTTGCGAATTTACGTTTGCAAAGATAATTTTTTCTGCAAAAAAAAGTTTGCTTAAATAATTAGAATGAAAATGTTTGGCAATTTTTTATAGTTTTGCCGAAATTTTTTTAACTCACATATGAACAAAATGAAAATGAAAATGAGAAAATTATTTGTACTTGCCGTTATGGTTTTTGCCGTATCCTTTGCACAAGCGCAACAGGACAAGACTGCCAAAGAATACAAAATAGAAGGAGCAGATGCCTATAAAGCAAAAGAATATCAAAAAGGCCTGGATTCGTTTGAGAAATCCATTGGCTTGTATGAAGCCGAGGGGAAAACAGACACATCATTATATTACAATGCCGGGGTTTGTGCACTTAAGGTCAAATCATATCACAAAGCTTTGGGCTATTTCGACAAATCGCTGAACCTGAAGTACAAATCATGCAATTCCATGCTTTATAAAGCCTACTCTTTGAAAGGCCTGAAGCAATACGACAAAATGGAAGCCACTTGCAACGAAGGTATTTCAAAATGCAGCCGTTCGCAGGACAAATTCAACAAAATCCTTTTCAAGTACTATTTGAAATCGGGTTTGGGCATTTACAACAATGCCGCAAAAATGCAATCCGCTGCTGCACAATATGCCGCAACTGACAAGACAAAGTACGAATCGGAAATGGCAAAAGTAAAATCCGAGTTCAAGCGTTCGTTGCCCATGCTTGAAAAAGCGCACGATATCGACCCCGACGATGCCAACTGCAAGAATGCGTTAAAAGGGGCTTACGAAATCCTTGATATGAGCGCAAAGGCAATGAGTTTATAAAAAACAGCAATTCATTGCAACAAACCGATTGCAAAAGCAGTTATATATTGTTGGGTTGTGTTTTATACCCCTATGTTTTTTAACGATTTTAAAGAAAAATGCTGCTTATCAGTTTAAACGGTTTACAAGTCTTCAAGCTTTTACAGATATTGGTTTTAAGCGGGGTGAAATTTATTTTTGCCCCGCTTATTTCTATTGGGTACGGGTTTAATTATTTCCAAACCGTAATCACAACTACTATCGGTGGGATATTCGGTTTCTTGTTTTTCTACTATTTAAGCCGATGGATTATCCAACAATACAACCGCTTATGCCCCATTGTGTTTTCATATTTCACCGGCAATACAATCGAAAGGGCAAAACAAATCCTAAATTGCAGCGAAACAAAAAAGAAGAAAGCATTTTCCCGTAGGAACCGTAAGATTGTTTCAATCAGAAAAAAATATGGTTTTGTCGGCATTGTTTTATTGACACCGGTTTTGCTTTCCATCCCCATCGGTGCTTTCCTTGCCCAAAAATATTATTCCAAGCGTTCCAATGTATTGGTTTACCTGAGCCTTTCCATCATTCTTTGGTCATTTGTTATTTCTTCTGTTTTTTTCCTTTTCTAAAATCAGGATTTCCATAAAATAGCATTTTTAGCCACGAAAACACAAAA
>JAJRTT010000407.1 GCA_024278155.1 Bacteroidota bacterium
CATTCCCCTTCTTAATCCGTCAGTGGAATCCATGGCGATTGTCCGTACTGTATTTTCCCCAATGTCTTGCTGGCACTCAAGAACCAACTTTGAACCATCGTCTTTTGAAACTTCCAGTGCATCATAAATGTTGGGAAGGTCTTTCTCGTCCTCAAAAGAAACATCTATAACAGCACCAATTATTTGGGAAATAGAACCTGTGTTTTTCATATTAAATCAAGAATTAAAAATTTGCGCAAAGATAAATAAATTGTTGAATTTTGGGGATGTTAAATGAAGATTTTGCCCCAATCAAATAAAAATATCAGGATCGATAATTTAACCTATTGATTTTCTTTTTTAAATAGTTTTTTCTGAAAAATAATGAGGATAAAAACCCCAACGGTAATGGATGAATCAGCAATATTAAATACGGGCCTGAAAAAAATAAATTCGTCACCGCCCCAAATTGGTGCCCATTGTGGATAAGCCCCGCGCAAGACCGGGAAATAGAGCATGTCAACCACCTTTCCATGTAAAAAACGGCCGTATCCACCACCGGGAGGGAAAAGTTGTGCTATCTCATGGAATTTGCTTTCGCTAAATATGAGGCCATAAAAGGCACTATCGATAATGTTTCCCATGGCTCCTGCAAAAATCAGGGATAGGCTAATAATGAGCCCAGTGCTTTCTTTGGCCCTGGAAATTTTAATCAGGTACCATCCAATGGCAACCACGGCAATAATCCTGAAAATACTGAGGATGAGTTTTCCAAAGCTCCCACCGAATTTCATCCCGAAAGCCATTCCTTCATTTTCGGTGAAATGGATGATGAACCAATTTCCCATCATGTGTATTTCGTCACCGATGGTCATATGTGTTTTGATCCAGATTTTTAAAACCTGATCGGCAAGAAGTACAAGAAAAATAATTATAACTGCTTTTTTCAAGGTAGAAAGTGGAAGTTGAAATTGTTTAGCGCTTACGTGGCCGGTTTAATTTGGCATCAATGCTCAAGGTAGCGTGTGGCACACTCCTCAAGCGTTCTTTGGAAATGAGTTTTCCGGTTTGGCGGCATACCCCATAGCTTTTGTTCTCGATGCGGATAAGCGCATTTTCAAGCGAGGTGATAAACTTGCTTTGCCTTGCTGCCAACCTGCTGTTTTCCTCTTTCGAAAGTACCTGATAACCCTCTTCCAGTACTTTGAACGTTGGGGAAGTGTCGGATGTATCGTGTTCATTTGCATGTGTAAATGCCTCTGTGAGCATTTTCAGGTCTTCTCTTGCCTTTACCAATTTCCCCTCGATCAATGTGCGGAATTCTTCCAATTCTTCATCTGAATAACGGGTCTTCTTAACTTCAGAAGTTGTATCGTCCTTTGCCATCTTCGTATATTTTTAATTTCTAAGTGTGATTAATTATAATTGTTTCGTAACGGCAATCCTTGTTTTAAGATTGTCGGTCAATTCAATTATTTCTTTGTCGTTTTGTTCAACCCGTTCCTGAAATACAAGGGATTCGGCCAAAATTTCCGAGCAAATATATGAATAATTCTTATTCACGGCACTTTCAATTACATTGTTTTTTTCCAGTACTACGGCTATCTTGTCGGTAACCTCGTATTGCTTGTCTTTTCTGATGTTTTGAATCCTGTTGATGAGTTCCCGGGCTATCCCTTCCTGCTTCAGCTCCTCGGTAATCGTAATGTCGAGTGCCACTGTCAACTGACCTATGGAACTTACGAGCCAGCCAGGGATGTCTTGCGTAGAAATTTCCACATCCGACAAAAGTATCTCCACATTTTGGCCATCAATGTCAATGGACAAATTCCCTTCGGTTTCCAGGTGTTTTATTTTATCGGCATCCCATTGGTTGACCCGGGCAGCAATTTGCTTCATCAGTTTTCCATACCTCGGCCCCAGGGCTTTGAAGTTGGGCTTGATCTTTTTTACCAACATGCTATCGTCAAGCATATATTCAAGTTCCCTGACATTTACTTCCGACAACACAATCTCTTTGACCGCATCCAGTTTTTCCCTGAAACCGTTGTCCCGGATCGGTACCATGATTTTGTTCAATGGCTGCCTCACCCTGATATTGGTTTTCTTCCGTAAGGAGAGGACCATAGATGAAATTTTCTGGGCCAGTTCCATCCGCTCTTCCAAACCTTTATCAATAAGGCTCTCAATTGCTTCAGGGAAATCGGTCAGATGGACCGAATCGAAGGGTTTTTTGGAGCTTGCCGAATTCAAATCAACGAACAACCGCTCCATAAAGAAAGGTGCGATGGGGGCCGCAAGCTGGGCAATGGTTTCAAGGCATGTGTAAAGTGTTTGGTATGCCGAGATCTTATCGTTGTCATATTCCCCTTTCCAGAATCTTCTCCTGCTCAGGCGCACATACCAGTTGCTCAGGTGCAGGTCGAGGAATTCGGAAATTGCCCGTCCGGCTTTCGTGGGTTCATATTCATTGTAGAATATGCCCACGTTTTTAATAAGTGTATTGAGTTCGGAAAGTATCCAACGGTCCAATTCCGGCCTTTTCTCATTGGGGATTTCCTCTTCGGAATAGTTGAAATTGTCAATGTTTGCATACAATACAAAAAACGCATAGGTATTGTACAAGGTGCCGAAGAATTTCCTCCTCACTTCATCAACCCCGGCAATGTCAAATTTCAGGTTGTCCCAGGGTTGGGCATTGGTAATCATGTACCAACGGGTTGCATCTGCCCCATATTTATCAATGGTTTTAAAGGGATCGACCGCATTCCCAAGGCGTTTTGACATTTTGTTCCCTTTTGGATCCAGTACCAGTCCGTTTGAAACGCAGGTTTTAAAAGAGACAGAATCAAACACCATTGTGGCAATCGCATGGAGCGTAAAGAACCAGCCCCTTGTTTGGTCAACACCTTCGGCAATGAAATCGGCAGGGAAATAATTGTCCAGGGTTTCCTTGTTTTCAAATGGATAATGGAACTGGGCATAAGGAACGGAGCCCGAATCGAACCAGACATCGATCAATGTGGGTTCGCGGTAAAGCTTTTCTCCGTTTTCAGATGTCAGGATGATCTTATCTACATAAGGTTTATGAAAATCGAAGCTTTCATAATTATCTTTGGAATAGTCCCCAGGTGTAAAATTCCCCAATGGGTTTGAATCCATATTTCCGGCAGCAATGGATTTGTCGATTTCTTTTTTCAATTCTTCTGCCGAACCAATACAGATTTGGGTTTTCCCATCTTTTGAAAGCCAGATGGGAAGTGGGACTCCCCAGAAACGTGAACGTGAAAGGTTCCAGTCCACAAGGTTTTCGAGCCAGTTGCCAAAACGACCTGTCCCGGTTGCTTTTGGTTTCCAGTTAATGGTGTTGTTCAGTTCGATCATCCGGTCTTTAAATGCCGTTGTTTTGATAAACCATGAATCCAAGGGATAATATAAGATCGGTTTGTCAGTTCGCCAGCAATGAGGGTAGGAGTGGACATACTTTTCAGTTTTAAAGGCCTTGTTCTCTTTTTTAAGTTTCACGATAATCTCCACGTCCACACTATCGCCTTGTCCTTCAACATAATCTTTGTCGTATTCCACCTTCACATACTTTCCTGCAAACTCGCCCATTTCATCCGTAAACTTCCCTTGTTTGTTTACCATGGTTAGCGAGCCTATTCCGTTTTCTTTGGCAACTTTGAAGTCATCGGCACCAAAGCTGGGTGCGATATGAACGATTCCCGTTCCTTCGTCCGTGGTAACAAAATCACCTGTTACTACACGGAAAGCATCACCATCTTTTGGCTGTGCATATGGCAATAGTTGCTCATAATCGATTCCGGTAAGTTCTTTTCCTGAAAACGCCCCTGTAACTTCAAAGGGGATTTTCTTTTGTCCTGGTCCATAATCCTCCAGTTTCAACCCCGCATTTGTTTCGGGAAAGTATTTGCCCAAAAGGTCTTTTCCCAAAACAACCGTAATCGGTTGATTTGTATAAGGGTTAAAGGTATTGACTTTTACATAGGTTATCTTTTTCCCAACTGCGAGGGCCGTATTGGAAGGAAGTGTCCACGGAGTAGTGGTCCATGCCAGGAAAAACAAATCGCCGTGCACATCCTTGAAAAGGAATTCCGATTTTTTGTCCTTTTTTACCCGAAACTGGGCTATGACCGTGTTATCCTTTACATCTTTGTAGCATCCGGGCATATTCAGTTCATGTGAACTCAAACCGGTACCGGCGGCAGGGGAATAAGGCTGAATTGTATGCCCTTTATAGATCAGGCCTTTGTCGTAAAGTTGCTTCAACAGCCACCAAACGGTTTCGATGTATTTATTGTCAAAAGTGATATAGGGATCATCCAGATCGACCCAATAGCCCATTTTTACCGTCAGGTCGTCCCACAAATCCTTGTACTTCATCACCTCCTTGCGGCAGGCTTTGTTGTAATCTTCAACGGTAATTTTTGTCCCGATATCTTCTTTGGTAATGCCCAGGGCTTTTTCCACGCCAAGTTCCACGGGAAGCCCGTGTGTGTCCCAACCTGCTTTACGCTCGACCAAAAAACCTTTCATGGTTTTGAACCTGCAAAAAATATCCTTGATGGCACGTGCCATAACATGATGAATGCCGGGAGTGCCATTTGCAGAAGGAGGGCCTTCGTAAAAAACAAAAGGCTTGTGCCCTTTCCTGCTCTCCAGGCTTTTTTCAAATGTATTATGGGTTTCCCAATACTCCCCGATTTCGGTTCCGATTTGGGTGAGGTTCAGTTTTTTATATTCCGGGTATTTCTGTGTCATTTAAGCTTAAGTATTGTTGGTTTTTTAAAAACCGTGCAAAAGTAAAAAAATATTGATTCCACTTTAAGATTTAATTGTTCAATCAATTATGCCCTGACCGTGATCCATTCTTGAATATGAAAAAAGGGCTGACCTTAAAAAGGCCAGCCCTTTAAAATCCAGTATTATTATCTATTATTGAATAATAACCCTTTTAGAAATCACACCTTCATTCGTTTCGATCTGGAAGAAATAAATCCCCGTTTCGTACTGTGAAGTGTTCAATTGGAAGAATTTACTGCTTACCTGTTCGTTGGAAACAATCTGTCCGGTATTATTGTAAACTTTTACATTGCTGATTTGCAGATTGGATTTCACGTTTACAACATCAGTGGCCGGGTTGGGATATATTTGGGTATTGCTTGATAAATTATCAATAATACCGGTGATAACATCCACAGTCCATTCATTGGAACAATCTGATTCCCCGTTGTCATAAACCGCGGTTACACAATATGTGTACTGACCTTTGTCAGAAATATTATCGGTATATTCTGTTTCGGTCGTATTTCCAATAACAGAACCGTCCCTGTACACATTATAACTTAACAGTTCTTTGGTACCCTCGGGTGCAAAGAAGTTTTTGATTCCACTTGCCACGCCATTTTGGGAAGCAGAGGCTACAGTTCCTGAACTTGTGATTTTGGTAGCTGGCTTCGACATAGAAGTAGCTGCTTTATCACTCATGCCAACATAAGCCTGGATGTTCCAATTGTAGTCCAAGCCATAAGCACCAGACATACCGACCCAATCAACACCGTCCAATGAGATCATATCTCCGGATTCCTGAACAGCAGGGCCATCGTCGGCGCCTGCAGGGAATGTTCCTGCACCATGTGTCAACTCATATCCAAACCAGTATTGCATAGAAGCATCAATGGTAACCGGGTTGTCGAGATCCACAACGTTAAAGTCGTCAACCGTGAAAGTGGTTGCCTGGCTCATTATTTCCGTCCCGGCATTGTCACCAGTCCAAATCTTCATTACATAAGTAGCTCCCGGATCACCGTTTGCAAAGAATGACAATTGGGAAACGCTCATACCGTCATAAGCGGCAAGTTCATTGGGCATCCAACGTGAAGCCACAAGGAAAGTCCCTCCATTGGTAAGTCCGATACCGTTACCGGTATTTTCACCGCTGTCCCAATGGATCCACTCGCCTCCACCCGGTGCATCCCAGGTAAGGTTAATGTCTGAACCCTGGCCAACTGCATCAGGCCCTGTAAGGTTTGTTGGGGCTGGTAGTGGTGGGGGAGGTTCTGTTCCATCAATTACCAAATCATCGAAATAGTAAGAAGTAGTGGCCGTGGCACCAAAGAAATCAAGGGCGGCGAGTTGTAGCTGTGCACCACCACCGGCAGCACCGGCAGTCCATTGCCAGCTATGGATCATAGTATTGTCGAGGTAGTAAGTTGCCATGTCGTTGTCAAGGTCAACCACCAATTCGGAGTACATCCAGGTATCGAAGCTGTAATTAAATGTAGCTGCGGCTGTGGCGCCACCATTTACGGAACCGTCACCACCAACATTGAAATAAACTTCAAATCCCCATTCCGGGCTTGCGCCTCCAGCAAAATCGGTCAACACATTATAGTATCCATCAAAACCGGATGGGATATAAATGTAAAGGCCAAGGCTGTAAACACCAGAGGTGAGATAAGAGTCAAGTTCTTTTACGAGATCGTTATCCGTAACCACGTTTGCCGAATTTGCACCACTATGTGCATACAGGTCAGAAACGTAGGCATCTTCAGAGCCACAAGGGGAATTGGTCCATGTTGTCCAGTCATCGGGGTTTTGACAAGCAACTTGTTCGCCGGCAGTATAGGCGTCAAAGTCATCCTCGAAAATAGCAGTTCCACCACCACTAATGGTAGCAGCATAGATATTGGAGCAATACGATTCGCCACCATCATAAACAGCGGTTACACAATATTCGTAAGTACCTGGATTCAGGTCAAAATCAACATAAGTTGTTTCGGTGGTATTCCCGATTGCATCCCCATCGCGATAGATGTTGAAACCGGTTTGTGTACCCCCACTTGGTGCAGTCCATGCCAAACTAACATCGTTTTCATCAACGCTGCCCGTTAGGTCAGTTGGTGCAGGGAATTCACTTTCACCAATTTCGGCTGTGAAATCTGCCACGTTACCATATGTGTAGGTGTCACAAGAACCTTCAACAGTAGTGTTCCAGTTGGTCCTGTACCTCATGAGGAATTGCCCTTCAGGGGCATCGGCGGGGATGTTCAATGGGATATCATAAGAAACCCCTGATTCGGAAAGTAAGAAATCATTGACAACATGTTCGTTGTCATCAAGGAACAAATCCTCGTTGTAATCGATCCAAACATCAAGATATGTACTACTGTAACCTGCCTGTGCAGTAAGGGTGTATTCAACGCCAGCTTCAAATGAATGAACCATACCGGTGAAATCATGGTACCAATCGTAGGGGTCGCCGTTTCCACATTCAATATTGGGGACACTAACGTTGACCAAGTTCCAGGAGGTCAAACCATCACCAACTGAACATCCCGTAGTATAGAGGCCATCCAAACATAAGCTGGGCTCAACAACATCGATATAATCGGTTTTTGTTTCTGTATCTGAGCCATAATCGTTGGTTGCGGTTAATGTAACCGAGTAGAGCCCCAGTTCATTAAATTCAACTTCGGGGTTCTGTGAAAACTCGTCCGTGCCATTTATATAAGTCACAGAAGCAGGAGCGAAACTCCATTCCCAGGAAGTGGGCAGGTTCATAGATAAATCAGTGAACATAACTGCCGAATTGATTACGGGATTTACGTTGGAAGCAGAAAAATCAGCAATTGGGGGATCGGTTCCGGCATAGCAACTGATACTTGCCACCCAGCCAGGTTTTGTCACACTGCCATCGGAAGTAAACACAAATGTAAGTGCACCTGTTCCGTTTGAAGCAGTAACAACGCCCGGTTAATCGGTACCACAATATTCGCCCAATAAAGGAGCTGTAGCATCTTCCCCGTTGAAAATACTTAATTTGTCGTAATTACATGTGGTTTGTGACTCGACATCAAATTCGGTAAAATTAAACCGGATCATCTCGCCCGAAGTGGCAGGATAAAATGTCATCGTGAAGTTCTCGTTGTTGTCATAACTGCCATCAGGTCCTCCCGAATCGTAGAAATTGCCCATACAAGTGGTAATTGTTCCATTGGTCATTGGGAATTCAGGGGGCATGACGGTTATATATTCATCATATGTTTTGGTATCGGTTCCGGCGGCATTCGTAACGGTAAGCGTTACATCATAATTGCCTTCCACATCATATTGAATGGCGGGAGGTGTTTGCCCTGTATAAGAATCTGGTGTCCCACCTGGGAAAGACCATGTCCATGATGTTGGGCCACAGCTTGATTCATCGGTAAAAGTTACTGTGTTGCCGATAACCACAGTTGTGGGCGTCCCTGAAAAACCAGCGATCACATCTTTAACCGTGATAAAATCGGTTTTTACTTCAGTATCGTTTTCAGTACCATCGGAAACAGTAAGTGTGACGGTGTAGGATCCAACAGCGCTATATGTAATTGCAGGTGGGTTTTCACCACTGAAGCTACTTGGGCTTCCACCGGGGAAACTCCAGTCCCAAGAAATGGGTTCGCCTGTTGATACATCGTTGAAAGTAACTGCCGAACCATTGCAAATTTCGGTTTCATCAGCGGTAAATTCAGCATTTAAGCCCAAGCCGTAAGCTGAAACATAGGTCATGTAGAGGCCATCCCTGTTATCGGTCCAGCAAGGATAAACCATTCCACCCTTTGAGGTAATACCAAGATAATCGCCCATATACCCTCCAGCAAGACCGGGGATAGCAGCCGGGGTAAATGAAACATCACTTACAACAAAGTCGGTCCAGGTATCTCCTGCGTCCAATGAATAAGCTGAAAATGCTTCACAATCGCTGCTACTTGTATTCCTGTCGTCATAAAAAACCGCAGCTACTGTCCCTGTTTCGCCATCGCAGGTAATCCAGGGGAAATAAGCTTCCCTGTCATCATCAAACGGTCCCTGGTTAACGCGTACAGCAGTTGACCATGTTGCACCGTCATCAGTGGATTTAACAATGTAAACACTTCTGTTGGATCCGGTATTTACACCGGGAGTGCCAATATTTGTCCAATAAATATAAATATTTCCATTGTTACTGCCTCCGCTGATGTCAACTGCCATTGAAGGGAATGAATTCACCCTGTAGTTTTTTGATGTTTCGGAAGTCCTGATGCCTTTTATATTTTGGATTATCCTTGTGGCAGCCGAAAAAGTCGCCCCACCATCAGTTGATTTTGCAAAACCGATTGCGGTTTCGTCAGACGGCCAACTATCATAAATAGACCATACTATGTACACTTCCCCATTTGGGCCTGTTTGTACATTACATCCCTGGTCATGACTTCCCGAATTTACGGCCGAACTGATATTGATTACAGAAGACCAAGTGTTGCCATCATCCGTGGAACGGGAAAAGATAATGTCTCCATCGTTGGCACCACCGCCAAAGTCGGTCCATACATTATAAAGGTTCCCTTCGTAAGGGCTTGACAGGCTATTATCGACCCACATATGGTTTTTGTCCTGGCTTCCAGGGCTGTAAACAGTTTTTGCTGTCCAATTGGTGCCATCGTCGGAATAGGAAACGCCCATTCCCCCACTTGAAGAAATATAGCCGATAAACTGACGCCCATCCTGGTTTATTGCAGCTGCCGGGTCACCGCTGTTTGGGCCACCGGCACCTTGTACGCTACCGCCAAAGGTTAAACCTCCGTCAGCAGATTGCAAATAACTTGCACCATATAAGGTTCCTACACTTCCACCGTTCCATGAAGTGGAGTTGTTGGAGTTCAATACATAATTGAAATCGTTGGGGTCAACAAAAATGGAGTTTTCGCTTTCGGTAACATCCGTTTGATCGGTAACCGGAACGTCCGGTGAGTTGAGGGTAGCAACCCCTTTTACGTTCAGTTCACTGCCATGGTACTCTGCAGGTTTTACCTGGATCTTGGGATTGTAGCGAACCAATCCTTTTTGTGCTCCTTCCATCCAGTATTGCATATTGTCCCTACGGGTGTCAAACTGGGATCCGGGCTTTTGGTTTGCAGAGGTGTTTTGAGCTTGCACCTCATAAGCCGAGAAACTAAAGACCATTGCGGCCAATAGTAAAACAATTTTTCTCATAAGTTAAATTTTAAATGAATAAATAGATTAATAAAACCGATTAAAAAAAGATTTGTTCAACAAGATCCTAAATGAAAAATGCCTTACATCTCTTGATCAAACCTATTGAATAAATATTAATTTGTGAATAAAAACTTTTATCACCTTTCTTTTGGTTTAATCAAGACAAGAGTTTTTTTTTAATCGTTGCTTTGCCAAAAGATTTAAATTACTCACAAAATATGGATTCCGCCTCATTTTGTATTTAAGGCTGAATCCAATCAAGTTTATTTTGGGACATATGATTGATACAATTGTGTCGCTGATTTTCCCGGGACTTGCCCGCCTGTGTTCAGGTTGGGTTTCCAGTTGGATGTTTCGTCCGTGTTTTCGGTAATGCCGCTCATGTTGAAATCGCCGCCCCGGTACCCCGATTGGTTGAGGTCGGTTTTCCAAACGGAGGTTTCGTCCG
>JAJRTT010000408.1 GCA_024278155.1 Bacteroidota bacterium
CGTTTCATTTCATTGTACTCACTGCTCTCTATTTCTTCCCCTTCACCATCAGGTTTCGGGTGTGTTTGGTAAAAAGTCTCAAGCCCCGAATAAAAATTGTTCTGGGCAAATGTCCCTGTCGATATTATCAACAGCATGATTAAATATATATTTTTCACATTTTCAGTATTTTTTTGTTCAACAATAATTTATTTTCTTTTAAAACTTTTATAAAATATATGCCCTTGTCCAATCTCCCAAGGCCGATTTTGTTGAGGTTCCCGCTCAAGGAACTTTCCGATAGGGTTTTCCCGCAAACGTCCGAAACAAGTACCGTAACATTTTGGCCATTGCCCGGTGGCAATTGAACATAAAGGTATTCCCCGACAATTGGGTTGGGGAACACTTTAATATCAGGCACAAATTCCTCTTTGGTCTGGGTGAGGATATCGCAATTTGAAATATCGCCAATGGTGTAACATTTCAACTCACTTCCAAGCACATCTTTTTTAAATGCAAAGCCCCAGGCTTCATACAGGCCGAAACTACTCCCTATCCCTTCGGTCAATATGCCCCAATAAAGGTCATCCAGATGAAAACACTTCCTGTTGTAGCCAAAAATATTGGCTTGGTAAATCGTATCGATCAGGATTGGACTCCAGGCCTGGCACAATTTGATGGTATCGTTTTGGGACAAGGAAAAGTCGAAAAGGGTATCCTCGGTATAAAAACAATAATCAGGATTTGCATTGAACACAAGGCCATAAACTATCCTTGCAAGGGTATCCTCTCTCAACAAACCGTACAATGTAGGGTCGCCCACACGTGTATAAGGTGGAATGCCCAAAAAATCGGACGATTCCAAATGGTAGCTGTAAACTTTTTTGTACAAAGTATCACCTATAAGGGTATCGTCATCGGTATAATACTCCCTTATGTCCACATTGTGCCAAACAGGCCAATCATCCAGGTCGGCAACCACCCAGTGGGCATTTTCACGTACCAGGGGCTCATAAGGCTGGGCAAATGACCCGGACACAAGCCCTATTTGAACAAGACAGATAATCGAAATAAGTTTTTTCATAATTGTAAGGCAAAGATTTTTGAAGCCCCTTTGGGATTTCACGCAGCAAGGGGGACAACCGTGCAGGCCCCGGCAAAGCCTGTTATTTCTTTGCCAATGTTAAAAACCTGGTGCCATGAAGGTTTTTTGTAATTTCCGTTATACTGTCCAAAACCATCGGCCTGTCCGGGACAGCCAAAGTCAATGAACCTATTCTTCCCTATGGAAAATGCCGTATTTTCCGCAAGGCAACAATAACAATCGTTTGGGTTTATTTTTGTTTGATATTTTCGGGGGGGTAAACGCTTGATATGCAACCAAATATAAAAGTGCCAAAATGCTGTGCCCCCTTCCGTAACAGAAAAAGCACATCAAATCATATATTTTGGTTTTGTTCAAAGCGTCCTTGGTTTTTAATGGTTTGCCAAATATAATGATAATAATTCAATAAATGCGAATCAAATCAGTTAACGGTAGGGTTTTTTAAGTTAACGGTTGAACCTGTTGTGTCGAAGCAAGCCTGTGCACAAGGGACACGACAGGTTGAAACCACCTTTGCCGAAAGAACCCTTGATTATTTTGCCCACCGTAACAATGTAAAGGCGAGCCCCTTATTAATTCCCGAAAAGTGCAAAAGCTTGCCCTGTTGTTGAAAACCAATTGCATTTCATTCGGCAATGATAAAAATAGTTTCCCGGAAATCCATGGCAGAATATCACTATAAAAAATATGGCGGAATCCTGCCATATTTTTGGAAATAGTTCCAAGCTTGTTTTTAAAACATGGATGTTTCGTTGGATGTATCAGCGGTTTCACCCCTTCCCAAATGCCCGAAACTGAACCGGAACAATCCAAAAGCAAGTGAAACGGTGGGTTTGTCCTGTTGGAAAAAAGTTGCAATATCGTTTGTGGCAAATCCTATTTCCCAGGTGAAGCTCCCCCTGTTAAAAGGAAAGAAGGAAATCCCCATAGGAAATGAAGTACCGGTGTTGGCACCGGAAACGACACCAGCTGAAACCCGGAACCAGTTTACGGGCATTGCCCGGAAACCACCACCGACTATCATTTTATCATAGGCGCCGGGTGCATCCGTATTAACAGGAATATACATTTCGGCCCCGAATTCATATTTCTTTTTTAGGATGTAGGCCGCCCCGGTCCTCACGCTCATGGGCAAGGTGGTCGTAATGTTTTCCGCACCTTCCCAACCGCCCCATTTCAGGTTCTCGAAGGCTTCCGTGTTTTGCAGATCAAATATATTGAAGCTGTTCATCCCTTCGTCCTGGATGTTTTTCACAAAATCGTTTTTGATGACATACACGTTTTTGTCCCACTTGATGCTTCCAATATCCACAACGGAAGCAGCAATCCTGACATGGTCGTACAGAAAAGCCGAAAGCCCGATATCCATTCCCCAACCATGTCCCGTGGCCTGATACCGGTTGTTGTCCACCCGTGAGGGCGATTGCCCAAAAGTTAGCCCTATTGCGGGATTGATCGAAGTGTAGGCCACATAATCGCCCCCTTCCTCGTACGCAAAATTGAACATATTGTAGCCTTCGAGGTATTTAACGCCCACACCTCCATATATCGAAACATTTTCGGTATTGATGATAGAACGCCCATAGGAAAAATTGTATTCGCGGTACCACACCAACGAAATTTTGGTATTCTGCAAAATATCCGAGGCCATTTGCGGAACGGTGGCCCATCCCACGCTATCGCCTTCGGGCGTAACCGCAAGGGAATCAAAATAAGCGGCATTGTAACCTTTGAACAAAATGTCTGCTATGCTTTCGCTTAATTTGGAATTCCACATCACCTTTTCGCGGATGGCCATTCCGAACCCGCCGATTTTTTCGTCCTGAAAAGAAAACCCCACACCACTGATATTTCCTTCAAATTGTAATTTGGAGTCGGTGAACATCCGGGCCGCCTCGTCTTTTTCTTCCTGGTTGAAGTTTTCCTTGCTTTTGTTAAAAAGTTCTTTGACCAATTTCCTTTTTAAGGGCTCCGAATAAACCGCAAAGTTTGCTTGGCCTATCCCAAAGTTGACAAGGTGTTCGTTGCGCTTCCACCCCAGGTTGGCCGGATTTAGCCCAACACATTGGTAATCCGTTAATATGGCCGAGCTATAACCGGTGCCACTAACCGAGAACCCATTTGAAATACTTTGTGAATAAAGGGTGTTTATCGAAATAAACAGAAACAAAATGGCAACAATGGTGGATGTCTTTTTCATATTCGGGAAATTATGAGCCTGGTTTTTACCGATACTGACGAAATCAAACGATATAAATATGCCTGTCTGACGACAAATGCAGGCAAAACGGATTTGCGCCAGCATAAATGGATAAAATTATCAATTTTCTACGAAAAAACCAAAAATAGGATACTTTTGTATAAACAGATGTTACAATGGGTTTTATGTTCCCCGGAATTTATTTGCCAATACACATCTAAGCTGTTTGCATATAAGGGACTTGTTTTTTGTATACCTTGCACTATATTGCCGATTGACAAAATTGCTTTTATGGCTAAGTCTTTTCTTCATAACATATTGGTTCTTTTTCTGTTTACCCTTTCTTTGATTTCATGTCAGGATCATCAAAAGGCAGAAACGGAAACCGTAATTTTTGAGAAAAAGTCCCATGATCTTATATTGAACCGGATTTTGAGGAAGAAAAAAATTGTGGCCACTACCGATTATAATTCCACCAATTATTTTATTTACCGTGGCGAACCCATGGGTTACCAATTTGAATTATTGAAATCCTTTGCCGATTACCTCGGCGTAAAAGCGGAAATAAAGATCATCAACGATTTGGACGAGAGCTTTAAATGCGTGAACACGGGAAAATGCGATTTAATTGCTTTGGGCCTAACGGTGACAAAAGAGCGGGCCGAAATCATTGATCTATCGGAGCCGCTAATGCAAACCCGGCAGGTATTGATACAACGCAAGCCGGA
>JAJRTT010000409.1 GCA_024278155.1 Bacteroidota bacterium
CGGGGAAATTTACGAAAGTGTTGCAATATGTCCAGCAAAACCCAGCTTTATGCAGGATGCGTGAGGCAAGGGACAAATTGTCGTTGACATTTTTTAATATAGCCACGGTTGGGAAGGCATTGCGGGTTTTGAACGTTATTTGCAATTAAGTGCTTTGTTTGTCCATTTTGTGCAATCAATTCCAAAAAGTCCTTTTGGGGCGAAAACAATAAAATTATGAGTCTTGAACATCGAATACTATTGAAGGGAACATATGTTCCTTTGCTTTTTGTGATAATGGCTGTAACTTTTGGATCAACAAGTTGTAGTTCAATTATCCAGGGGATCTATGGGGTTAAAACCCCGAAAGAATTGGATGACCGGACAATAATCCGATATTCGGAAAAATATAACATACCGGTTCAGGACAACTATAAGTTGGATACTTCTTATCTTCGGTATTTGGCTTCCTTTGACACTGCCATTTACAAAGAACAGCTTAAAAACCATTTCCAACCTTTGCAGGCACTTTATTTTGATGAAAACGGGCAACTGAAATCGTTTCAAATCAATTGTTACGCAGGCGGTTTCCCTAATTTGAAATGGGACAGGGACGGTATTTTGGCAACTTTTCCACCATTGGAACAAACACCTGTTGATAGCATCGTGCCGCTTGACGTACAATTAAGCTATTTACGGCCTTTTCCCTCCACAATTGGTTTTTCCACTGAAAAATACGATTATATTGTCATTGTTTATTGGAACAGGTTTATGGGCAGGCAATGCAAACGCTTAATTGGTTTTGTACAGGAGAACCAAAAATTATCAGGTGCCAACAAAGTCAAGGTAATTTATGTAAATACGGATAATGTTTTTGCAAAGGCCATGTCAAAATGATGAAGGGCAGAGGAATAAATAAGCTTTCATCGGTAATATAATTGGCCCCGAATAGATTGTGAAATTGAATTTCCCTTCACCCGGTGGGAACTACGAAAATAACTGGTTTTCAAACGAAGGCATTTGCTTCCCTATTCCACCCTGATACTTATTTGAAAAGTGCCAGGGATTTTTTCTTCTGAAACCAAAACGAGGTAACCACCGCCACCCGCGCCGGATAATTTCCAGCCAAGTGCCTTATCCTTATATTCATCAATGATTTTCGATATTTCGGGGGTGAGCATATTGGGGAACATTTTTATCTGTGCTTCAAAAGATTTCCTGAAGTTATCGCCAAAGGCTTTTGTATCTTTATTCAAAATTGCTTTCCAGGTATTGTCCGCAGCTTCTGCCAGCAAACTTGCATTTTCCGTATTGATACTTGTGTTTTCAAGGACATTGTAGCCATCGTGCCTTGGGAACAAGGGGAGAAAATGCAGGTGTTTTTCTATCCACCTTAGTGTATCTTCGTCTTTTATCGATTCAATGGATTCCGGCCAATAATCACCTGTATAGTTAAGTCGGTTCAGGCCGGCCATCACGATACCAATGGAATCCTGTGAGCCGCTTATCTCTTTTTTGCCTGGGGGATTTTCAAAACGGAACAACAATTTTGCAAGTTTTTCAGGGTCGTCGTTAGGGATTTTGTATCCCCATATTTCGATGGCCTTGTTTCGTGTGCTCGATGACATCCCGCTCCGGTTGGTAAATTCCACCTTTGGGTTGATGGAAATGGTAAGGACCGGGCCCGAAGCATATTTTGAAACATAGGGTTGGTCGAGCCAGCCTCCGGCAAGGTCGAGGCGGAACGGGATTACGGAAGAAGCCCGGGCGTTGGTGGTTGACCGAGGTGGCAATTCGTCTTTTGGGATGCGCTTGCTTATTACGTAGGAAATGCCTGTTTCTTCACAAAACAATCTTTTGCTTTCACTGTCCCCGTCTTCGTTTACAAAGAAAATATCCGGGTTTAATTCTTTAATGTCCTCTGCAAAATCAAGATAGCCGTTTCCGGTATTGATCCAGGCATCTTTTACGAATTTTAAAGCTTTTACCATATACAAGCGTTCTTGTTCGCTGAAAGCGGTTTTACGGTTTTTCAGGTAAAAAATTGTTTTGTCCGAGCCCAGACCCACATAAACATCACCATGTGTGGAGGCCTCTTCAAAAAAAGCAATATGGCCACTGTGCAATAAATCAAAGCAGCCACTTCCACAAACTTTTTTCTTCTTCATTCGTGTATTATAAGGATTGAAAAGTATTGGGCAAAAATAGAAAATTTAAAGCCGGAAAGGATGTAAGACCGGAATATTTAAAAAAACAAAAGCAGCGGGTGGACTTTAACCACCTCCCTAAAGAAGGGGGAACTGCCTGTCGCTGCTTTTTTGTTTCTTTTGGAAATTGCCCGAAAAAGGATAAAGGTAATTTCTGCTTTTGCCGGACAATTTTCCAATGGGTCAAATTTATTTTGATTCCCTTCGTTTTTGATGTTAAAATCCAATAATTTTCAACAAGCGATTGTGAATTGGGAAAAACCGGAACAAAACACTAATTTTGTCGTAGAAAACATACTTTGAGATTGAAATGACCCAGTTATGAAAAACAGAAAAATCTTCACTTATATCGCTTTCATTATTGTCACGGTTGTGGTTTTCCCC
>JAJRTT010000410.1 GCA_024278155.1 Bacteroidota bacterium
AAGGAAGGCGAATTGGTAGAGACAATGGATTACATGAAAGAAAAAGAGGGCGGTAAATGAAAAAAGTCAATTGTTATAAGTTTGGCCTTAGCTATTTAAAAGCTAAAAAATAGGCGTAACGCATAACCCATAACGCATAACGCATAACCCATAACGCATAACCCATAACCTCCTGCCCTTGATCTTTAACTTTTTAACCCAATAAACAGACCCAAAAATGAATATTCCGAAATTGCTCAAAGCCCTTGAGCTCGACATTCAGGGAGATTGGGACGGAGCCCATAAAATTGTCCAGGTTCTCAATTCAAAAGCAGCTTGTCGTGTCCATGCTTATTTGCACCGCAAGGAAGGTGATTTGGGAAATGCCGCCTATTGGTACGCCCGTGCCGATTCATCCATGCCTTCCAAAAGCCTGGAGGATGAAAGGGAAGAACTGAAGATGTGCATTGAAAGGTTGTAATTTTAGTCAGTTGAAGGTTTGTTCCTCAATTACAACGTTCCCCTATTATTTGCCCTGCACCCTCTTTGCCCAATTCTTTTGCCTTGTGCATGTCTTTGCAGGCTTGCTCTTTATTGCCAAGATAGAAATTCACAATCCCGATATTGAAATAAATGTTGCCGTCTTCCGGTGTGAGATTTGCGGATTCGTTATATAATTCGATGGCCTTATCATATTCTTTCTTGTCGAAATATTCATTTCCCATATTGAAATAAATCAGTGCCTGTTCCTCAATGTTAAATCGCGCACCCAAATCAATAGCTTTTTTCATATCTGTTGTTGCTCCGTCCATATCGCCCAAATGGTATTTGCAAATACCCCTGTTCAAATAGGCCTCCTTAAAAAAAGAGCCTTTCTTTTTTATGGACTTCGAATAACGCCCAATCGCCTTTTCGTATTTCTGCTGATCAAAAAACACATTTCCTTTTTCATAAGAGTCATCCCATTTTGGAACGCTGCTAAGTCCTTCAATCCTAAATGAAATTGGCATGTTGAATTGAACCCTGACGTTTTTTCCTCTTTGCCGGCCCGGGATCCAGTTGGGCATGTTTTTTACAAGGTTTAATGCTACTTCGTCACAACCCCCGCCTATGCCCCTTAGCAATTTAACATCGGTTATTTTACCGTCCACATCAACAACAAATGTTATGAAAACACGACCTTGTATCCCTTTTTCCCTGGCATCACGTGGATAATAAATGTTTTGGCTTAGGTACATAATCCTTGCACCATCCCCACCGGGGAATTGGGGCATTACTTCAACCAAAGTAAAAACATTTGGATTATTGGATACTGTATCATCAACAACCGTGGATAAATCCTGAGCATTCCCATAGCTGGAAACAATCCAGGATAAAGTAAGAAAAAGGATTCTATATTTCATCTTGGGGTTTTTTGTTTTTGATTTGTTGGTCAAAGGTACATGTTTTAACAATTGTTGGGTTATCGTTAAATAGTTATCATTGCAAAATCTCTTCGATAGCCCTCTCCATAATATCATCAATCCCGTTCAATTCATGTTCCGGATCCATCCAAACGCTAATATCGGGTGGAACTCCATCTTCAAAGTTTTCCCCATTGGGCGTAAGGGTTTCGGAAACCGAAAAACGGTACGACCATCCATTGGGCAATTCAAAGCCCGAAGGTGCTCCAAGTCCGCCACCTGTTGTGTCGCCCACCTGTACCACATGGGGAAAAGCCTTCATGGCCGTACTGAAAAAGGAAGTCGCACTGAAACATCCACGGTTGGTAAGCAGCATCACGGGTTTTGTATATTGGGTTCTTCCGCCCGGATTCATATACACTTTTGCCGGTTCTTCAAAATCGTTGTGGCCTGGGCCATTTTTTAAAGCTGAAGTGTAGATCAGCCTTTTGGCATCGGCAAAACGGCTGCCAAGGGTGTGGATGTTTGTGACATTGCCGCCGCCATTGCTCCGAATGTCAAGGATAATCCCATCGGTATTACGGAAACGGCTTAATACATAATCAATGTGCCATGTACTGACATTGCTCGAAAACGAACCATAATAAATGTAGCCGATCAGTTTTTCGTCCCGTTCAATAAAAGCATTGATCAACGGGCCGGTAATATTGTAGTCCCATCCGATATAGTTGTCCTTCAATAACCTGAAATTGAAATTTTCGGGACTGGAATATTGAAAGGTGTAGCGTGAGATGTTAAAGGGTGAAACGAGGTTGGTGTGCCCATCGCGCAATTCGGTGATCATGTTTGCCAGGACAAAGAACAATTCTTCATCATACATATTGTCGTTTATTTTCTGGCGATAAGTGTTGTGGATTTCGTTCCAGTCAATACCCTTGTAATCAAAGAAAGCATATTTCCGGTCCACCGTGTTCCAGAGGCTTTCAAAATTCTCAACAGGTGAAATGGCCGCATCCTTTTCTATCATTGCTTTTTCGCAAGAAATAAAAAGAAAGGGCAATATTAAAAGGTATAATTGTCGTTTCATGTTAATCAATATTTTATACTTTATTTTTCAGATAAGTGCCTTTATTGATTTGATTTGTTGAATTTAAAAACAAAACTGAAGTTCAAGCCATTTATAGCGCCCTGCACCTCATTTTTCCCCGGTTTGTATTGATGGTATTCCCACAAATAGGATAGTTTTAAGATATTGCCATTATGGAGGAAATAGAAAAGCTCAATATCCGATTGGATTTCGAAAAAGGTGAAAATACCGGAATGCAGGTTTTCCGATTTAAAAACCGATGCTTCCGGGTCGATGAAATTAAGGATGCTCACATAGTTGGGCCGGTAAATAGAAGTGAATACCGGGACATATAGTTTCCAGGTCAAAAGTAATTGGCGATCGCGGCGGTGAAGTTTCATCCCAAGGAACTTGAAATCTTTGCCTTTGTAACTAAAGGGAAATTCCATCCGGCTCGAAACACCAATGCCCGCCATATATTCGTAATTGTAGAGCGAATTCCCGAATTTATAATTTATCCGGGAAAAGTTTGTGATATTGATTCCAGGGCCAACGTACCATTTGATTTTGTCTTTGGCAAATTGAAGGACTTTTTGGTTGTGCGTAAACCGGAAGTTGAAATAAAAGCCGTACGCATAACTTCTTGTCAGTCCATAATGTGTATCCTTATCCGTCCTTATTTCGGATACGCCGGCCGTGAATTCCACCGTCTTGATCAGTTTGTCGGAATGGACAAGGTAATCCAGGTTGCTCAACAGTGTTGGGCCGGAATATAAAAGGGGGGAAGTGGCCTTGTCCTTAGCGCTCATTTTGGCAAATCCTATCCCTGCCCCGAGATATTTGTCACGGGCTTTCCGTTCCGTTTTTTTCCGGGTTTTCCGTTCCTGTTTCGTTTCTTGTGCTTGTACTGAAATTGAAAAGAACAAAGCCGAAATGAAAATCAATAAAAAGTATCGCATATTAGTATCGCATATTATAGAGGTCTTTGTTTTGGACAAAACTAAGGAAATAATTTGAAAGCAAGCCCCCGTAATAAATTACGGGGAAACTCATTAAATACCATGAGTTGACCTGGTCTTTGGGCCAAGATAAAAAAAGCCCGGAAACTTCCGGGCCTTCAATATTTTATTCAAAAATGAATATCCTTTTACTGGATAATCGTAAGTTCGTCGATCAGGTTTTGTGCACCTGCATATTTATCGATGATAAAAAGGACATAGCGGGTATCCACGCAAATAGTGCGCTGCAATTCAGGTTCAAAAGCAATATCACCGCTCATGGCTTCCCAGTTCCCATCGAAAGCCAGGCCGATAAGCTCACCATCGCCGTTGATTACCGGGCTTCCTGAATTGCCACCGGTAATATCGTTTGTGGTAAGGAAGCATACGATCAGTTTCCCATCTTTTCCATAACGACCGTAATCTTTATCCTCAAATAATTGTTTGAGTTTTGGCTCTACGATAAATTCATCATTGGTGGGGTCTTCCTTTTCCATTACACCATATAAATGTGTTACATAATCGTAATGAACGGCATCGGCGGGATAATAATCTTCAACTGAGCCGTAAGTCAACCTCATTGTGGAATTTGCGTCCGGGTAATATACCTTGTCCGGGTTCATTTCCCGGAGGCCGGCAATGAACAGGCGTTTCCCGTGTGATAATGAAGATTGCGCATTGCGATATCCGCCCACTGCGCCCATCATCTCACTCATAATTTCATTGGACAATTCATAGACCGGGTCTTTGGAAAGTTTCTTTGCACTTGGCTTTTCCAGGAAAGCCTCTACCTTTTCCTGACTTGTGAAAAATGATTTTTCATAAACTTCTTTGGCAAGGGCATCGAAATCCCCTTTGTACTTTTTGTTCAAATCCGCAAAAAACTTTGGCCATTTGTCTTGTGGGATATTTTCTGCGTATAATTTAAACATTCCGGCAAATACCTTTTGGTCAGTCCCGACATTATAATCCTTAAAATGGTCGGGGGCCGATTCTTTCATTTCTTTTGCTGTTTCTTCCGGGGCCGTTGGGTTTTCCTTTTTATCTTTCAATTGTGCTTCAAGTTGAGTAAACTCTTGTGCGTACCCAATAATGTCAGGGCCCATCAAAGCAAGGTTGATATATAAAAACGGGTCGATCATTTCGCTGATGTTTTTATATCCTGCTTCGATTTCGGAAAGTACGCCTCCGTATTTTTCCTTACGGGCATCATCGGCATTTACCCAATTGGTAAAATCGTTTTCGATACCCTTCTTTTTATCCACTACATGTAATTTTTTCAGGCCGCGCATTTGCCCGATTTGGTTTTTCCAAAAATTGGCAAGACCTGCATAAGTGGATGCATATTGGATGCGCACCTTTTGGTCGGCATCCATATCTTCTTTCATTATTTCGAGGCGTTTTCCCAAAACATCCACAATGGCCGGGCTAAAATATTTTTGGTTGTACTCAACCCCGTATGAAGTCATGTAGCGGTTGGTCCCCCCGGGATATCCCCAGATCATTGCAAAATCATCCTTCTCGATCCCTTTAATGGAAACGGGCAGGAAATGTTTTGGCTTTAATGGGATATTTTCTTCGGCGTATTTTGCAGAAGAGCCGTCCGGGGCACTGTAAATCCTGAAAATGCTAAAGTCGCCCGTATGGCGTGGCCACATCCAGTTATCGGTATCGCCACCGTATTTCCCAATGGAGGAAGGGGGAGCACCAACCAGCCTCACGTCTTCATAAACTTCATAAACAAAAAGGTAATACTCATTGCCCCCATAAAAACCCTTCACGACAACATTGTATTTGCCGTCTTCCGAATTGGCTTTTTTCAATCTTTTGGTGATCTTGCGGATTTCTGTTGTTCTTGCGCTTTCAGAAAGTGTATCGGAAAGGAAAGGGACGATGCTGTCTGTAACGTTCTCCATACGGATCAGAAAAGAAGCAGTCAGATGATCATTAACAAGTTCTTCGCTTTTTTGCATGGCCCAAAAACCATCTTTCAGGTAATCGTGTTCAACTGAGCTGTGTTGCTGGATAATGTCGTACCCACAATGGTGGTTCGTGAAAAGCAGGCCCTGGTCCGAAACTACTTCCGCAGTGCAAAAATACCCATTTGGCTTGGTACTTCCCGATAAACCAACAATCGCATCTTTCAGGCTCGAATTGTTGATGCTGTAAATCTCTTCAGCAGTAAGGTGCAAACCCATCTCCTGCATATCGACATAGTTCAGGCGCTCAACGAACATGGGAAGCCACATTCCCTCATCGGGCGGCGTAAGCGCAAACATATTTAAGCCAAATGTGGCCGTCAGCATTAAGGTAAAAATAAACTTTTTCATTCCATTTGATTTTTTATGTAATTATTTCAGTTGATTAAAAATCCTTTAACTAATCAGTATTTCCTTGGTAATTGTGAAATTTAAAGAAACAATTGGGTTCTTCAGGTTGACGCACCCCTCAGCCCCTCTCAAGAGGGGAGTTCTGGTAATTATTTCTTTAAAGTTCACATCAAATTACTTTTTCATTGATTGGTTACAAATCCCTTAAACGTTGGCAATTTCCGAAAACCATGCCATTTGAAGTAAAGCGCTGTTGTAGAGAATTATCAATAAAGTTATCCTATCGTTCACAAAGGGGATGTGTTCAAAAACCAACGTCCTGTGTTCAGTTGCGAACAACTGTTTTTAATTGCAATATCCCCAATTCTTTATAAACCTAAAGCTCCAGGTCCCTGGATGAAATAAATATCAACGGGAATACCGGCGCTTTCCAACTTGTCAAGGTCGGCCTGCAATTCGGGTTTGATTATCCCCGATTCGTCAAGAAGCTTTTTGGTGCCGTCATAATCGCCATCGCCCTGGAGTTTCAAAATAATTTGCGTTAACTCTTTTGATGCCGATTTCATCTTTTCAATGTCAATGGAATAAGTCCCATCAGCATTCTTGATAAAAGCCCCTTTTTCCGCAAAGAAATTAAAGCGCACCATATTTGCTTTTCCGTGGGCACTGGCAAGCCCAAAGCGTACCGAACGGAAAATGCCGGCCATGAAAGTCACATAATTGTCCATCAGGTCGGTATCGCCAAATTCACCCATCTCGTTCAACCGGGTCACAAGGTAAAGGCCAAGGATGTCGGCTTTCCCTTCTTCCAAAGCGGAATACTGTTCTTTCAAGGCATGGCGGACTGTCCCGTTGCCGTCAATGGTGTTTTTTATCCCCATCCCGTGGGCAACTTCATGCAGCATGGTATTGGCAAAAAAGGCATCAAAGGTGATGTGTTTTCTTTGGTTTTCGGCGATTAGCATATTTGAAATGGGAACGAGGATATTGTCGAATTTTGCGCGCATGGCATTTTTCAATTGAAGTTTCCGTGTCCCTTTCTTAAGTTGGACTTCTTCGTCGTTGGGCAGGTTAATGGCGATTGTTTTGCCTGCCATATTGCAATCGCCGCCATAAAATACCACATCATAAGCATTGAGGTCGGCATCCGAACCGGGGACTTCCTTTTTGTATTTTGGGTCAACGGGAAGCTCTGTTTGCAATTGCGGTAGAAAGCTGGCATATTTTGAGAGTTTATCGCTCCAAACCTTGTCTTTGATAAGGATATAGGATTCGTGGGCTGCTTTGTAACCAAATAATTTATCGGTATAGTTTTCGATAGGGCCAATGACCAGGTCCACATTGTTGTTTTTAACATCCAGCCAGGCGAGGTCGCTGGGTTGGTAGTCATCGGTCAAAAGTGCTTCTGACCTCAATTTGAGATAATGGGCAAATTCTTTGTCACCGGCCAGTTTGGAAGCTTTTAGCAATAGTCCTGAGGCTTCTTTCACATATTGGCTGAAAGCTTCGTGGTACCAAACGGTTTTCAATTTGCCATTTTCATCCCTTTTGATAATGGTGTACAAACTCGATTTATTGGGGTCGTCAAAAGCTTCAAATTCTTCTTTGGTCATATCTTTTGGGTAAAACTCAGCGCCACGGGGTTTTGCGCCATAGCCTTTCACGAAAACCTTTAAATCGTCCATTTCGTCCCAGGGGCCGTAATTGATTTCAGCAAATCTTTTAGTGGCCGGATCTTTAATACCGGACAAGAATTCTTCTTTATCGCCCACATTTTCCAACCAGAAAATGTCATCCATGATTTTGGCCGCTTTAAACAGAAGTTTCAACATCTCTTTTTCCTTGTCGTTCAGGTGCGAAATGTCCGCAGTAAGTTTAAAAGGGGCATATTCGTCAACTTTTTTCTGCATTTCGGAAATCCCGGTTGTTTTCGTTTCCACTGGTTCTTCTTTTTTTTGTGTATTGTTGCTACAGCTTGTCACGATAACAATAATGCCAAGCATAATTAAGGGGGCGGTGATTTTTTTCATTTCCATTGTTTTAATAAACGAATTAAATATCTGTTTAGTAGCGGCGAAATTAAAGATATTTTCAACCCCCAATTATAAAAGGCAAATCTTTTTTTGGGATTATATATCCTTTTTTATTTTGTGCAACTTTTTCAAATGTGTTCTTGTCTTAACCTTACTATTGAACAATAGGGGTTTTTGGGCCTGTGTTCAAACGTTCTTTGACCGGATTATATGAATTTATCCAATGTGAAAATTTGTTGGAACAGAAATTAATTTGTACTTTTACGCCCTTGTCTGTAAGCGGTTTACAGTTAGATTGTTACAGAAGTGT
>JAJRTT010000411.1 GCA_024278155.1 Bacteroidota bacterium
ACAAAAGGAATATAAGGGATATGCCTTTTCGTGAATTGAAGTGCCATCACATCATCGGGCCGGGCAAAAGCACCCACGGTGATTACCTTCTTTATCCGTTTATCGAGTGCCGCTGCATAAATAGAAGCTGCACCGCCAATTGAAAGCCCAATAACACCCAGTTTTTCATGGTTCACGCAAGGGTGGTTTTCCAGATAATCAACACTTGCCTGTATATCTTCTGCAAATTTTATCATGGATGAAAAACTGTCGGAATCGCTGTTGCCATGGTTGCGGGAATCAAAGGCAAGAAGATTATATCCTTTGGGTTGAAGTTCTTTTATATAAGCCATCATCCGTTCCACATTGCGGTTCCAGCCATGCACCAGGATAAGTGTGGGAGGTGTGTCGGTACATTCGGTTTCGGCGGGTATCCACCACGCATACAGGTTCCGGTTGTTTTTGGTGGGTATCCTGATTTCGTTAAAGGGCAGCCCAAATTCGTCCGGTGTTTTGGTATGGGGTTTTTTGGTGTTCCTGAAACCCTGCATCATCAGGATTAAGAGCAACACAGAAACGGCAATAATGCCAATTAGAAAATAAATAAAAACCATCTTGTCTATTTTTATGCAAAAGTAAGGATTAAGGATGAGATTTAGAAAACATAACAAAGTTTTAATTGTTAGTGTTGCCGGATAAATCCAATAGTCTAAAACTTCCTTTCATCCGCCTTAAAAGCCCCACGGTGGTGCAGTATCCATTGACTTTCGTCCAAGGGGCTCACCCCTTTGTATGCCCTGGTTTTTCCATATTCTTCATTACATAGGGCATATCCGCCAAAACGGAGTTTGGGTTTTCCTTTTCCGCCCGTTAAGGAACTTAGCTGGATACTGGGTTATTTCATTTTTTTCTGGTTTAAGGTATTCCTGCCAATCGTGTAAGCATATGTGGATGCAGGGATATATTGAATTTCTATTCCGTCAAAGTTTTTGATCCCTTCTTTATCAACGGTGGTAACCAAGGCATTCCTGAGTTTGCTTTCTTTGCAAAATTTAATCAAACTCTTCAGTTCAGAGGGTTTTTCAAAATATCTGTTCGACCATTTTATTTCCAGTGCCCAGATTGGTTTTAGGGTTTTATCGCTAATACCTATCATATCCACTTCTCCATTGTTCCATCTTGCATACCAGGGAGTAAACCATTCTCTGTGCATCCATTGGGAATAGATTGCAGTTTCGACCATATTGCCAATTAAATCATCGTTTTGGGATATGGGCGAGAAAAGCGCACTTCTTAACGATGGATTGGTTAAATAGAGTTTGAAGAAGTTTTCCCTTTTGAATTTTTTTCCAGCGTTATCAACTCTTTTGATTTGTTTAATTAAAAAAGCAGCTTCTAAATACTCAATATATTTTTTTGCCAAAGCTTTTTGTATCCCTGATTGAGCACTTAGCTTTTCATAAGAAAACTCATTTGCGGTATTGTATGCAATTGTCGTAAAAAAAGAATTTAACTCCTGTACATCCCTTATCCCATAGAGGCTTGGCAAATCCCGAAGCAATACTTTGTCAATAATATCATGTCTGATGTACCTGCCTGGATTTGATTGTATTGTTTTGGAAAAAATGACTTCCGGATACCCACCAAAATTCATGTAATCGTGGAAATGCTGATTTAGTTCGGTTATATGTGTGGTGGTATAAAAGGACGTAATATTTTCCTGCCAATGTATTTTAGAAGGTACAATTATCTGATCAAATTTTTTGAGGCTGATATATTCATGAAAAGTTAAAGGGGGCAGCATGAAGTCGCTAAACCTGCCTGCCCCGCTTTCAGTACTCTTTAACCGTAATGCGGCAGCGGCTGAACCCGAAACAATAAATTTGCAACTTCTGTAGCTGTCCACCAGCGATTTTAAATGTACTTCCCAATTCTTTAAATATTGAATCTCGTCAAAGATCACAATCCAGTCATCCATTGTTTCTTCACCTACGGCTAGCCGGGAATATTTAAATAGGTCTTCAAGACTAACGTTGTTATAAATTGGGTTCTCGATGGTAATAAACACTATTTTTTTTGAATCCTTTCCATTTTCCAATAAATCCTGCACCAGGTGATGAAGCATTACCGTTTTTCCAACTCTCCGGGGACCCATTAAAACTATCGCCCTCCTTATTTCTCTTTCATAAGCCAGGGTCTTGAAAATTTTAAAATACTCTCGTCTTGGCAATTCATTATAATCCTTTTCAATTTGATTGTCTAACCACCAAGGGTTTTCAAACTTGATCCTGTCAACAATTTGTTCTTTGGCAACATTTTTAATCATGGTGAAATATTTTAATCGTGCAAATATAATAAAATAAGCACTATTAAACAATCTTAAAATAATTATTTATTATAAATAAGAAAATATTAGGGGAAATATGTATTTATTTTTATAGGTTGAAGTGATCGTTCCATTTTAAAATTTTCGCTCATCCGCCTTAAAAGCCCCACGGTGGTGCAGTATCCATTGACTTTCGTCCAAGGGGCTCACCCCTTTGTATGCCCCGGTTTTTCCATGTTCTTCATTACATAGGGCATATCCGCCAAAACGGAGTTTGAGTTTTCCTTTTCCGCCAGTTAAGGAACTTAATTGGATGCTGTAGTTCATGGATGTGGCCACTGGGATTTTTCCATTTATCAGGAAATTATCTTCGTCAAATTGGGGGCTTTCAAAATGGGCACGCATTTTCGTGAGGTCGCCAACGATTTTACCGAGAAATGTTTCCTGCGCCCTGATCTCAAAATCGTATATGGGTTCCAGGAAATTGGTCCCGGCATTTTCCAGGGCCCGCATCAAACCCATGGGCGTTGCAAGGATAAAGTCGCCCGGACGGGAATGGATTTCGTGGTCTTCGCCTTCGGTAAGGGTAACTTTTATGTCGGTTGTTTCCCATCCCTTTATCCCCTGGTTCAGGGCTTTTGGGATTG
>JAJRTT010000412.1 GCA_024278155.1 Bacteroidota bacterium
TCCCTGAAAACAAAAAGATAAACGACCTCCTGAATGAAATCCAGGAAAAGAAAATACATCTTGCAATTGTGGTGGACGAATATGGCGGGACTTCGGGAATAGTGACCCTGGAGGACATTATCGAAGAAATAGTGGGCGAAATCACCGATGAGTTCGATGTACCGGGGGATGAAATCGACTTCAAAAAAATAAACGACAATAAATATGTCTTTGAGGGAAAAACAAGTATCAACGACTTTTGTAAGATAGTAGAAATCGGGGATGATATTTTCGATGATGTAAAAGGGGATTCCGATTCGCTTGCCGGGCTTATCCTGGAAGCAGAAGGGAGCTTGCCCAAGAAAAACAAAATCGTCCCGATCAAGAATTTCACCTTCAAAATACTTACCGTAGATAGTAGGAGGATCAAAAAAATTGAAGTCAACATACGGAAAGGATAAAACACCCCAACAACCTGGAATCCCTTAAAAAGTTTAAACAAAAAAGAATAAAATCCAAAATGAAAAAAACCTGTCGTTCATTTCCGGTTAAAACTCCAATAATCCTATTGTTAATCCTCAATATTGTTGTACTTGCAAGTTGTGATGAGAACTATTATCCCAAACCAAAAGGATACCTGAGGATCGACCTTCCAAAAAAAGAATATGTCCGCTTCGATACCACGTTTCCTTATTCATTTGAATATCCGGCCTATGCAAAAATCACCCCCGATAAAAACGAAGATGCCCAACCTTACTGGATAAACATGGAATTCCCCCGTTTCAAGGGACGGGTTTACCTGAGCTACAAAAAAGTGGACAACGACCTGAACAGGTTTATCGAAGATTCGCGGAAGCTGGCCATGAAGCATATCCCGAAAGCATCGGCCATTGAACAAAAAACCTATATAAACACCGATGCGAAAGTTTATGGGCTCACCTATATCATTTCAGGCCCGAATGCGGCTTCGCCCTTTCAATTTTACCTGACCGACAGCACAAGCAATTTCCTGCGCGGCGCACTCTATTTCAACACTGTCCCCAACAACGATTCCCTCGCCCCGGTCATCAATTTCATTGAAGAAGATATTCAGCATTTGATAGAGAGTTTTCGGTGGAAAAAATAAAAAGTCCTTATGTGGCAAATACCAACCGCTAACCGGGACAAGTATGCAGTTTTCATTTGATGTGATAGTGTTACCAAACTCTGGCTCCCATAACACCGCCAGAAAAAGAAAACCTGTTAACTTTACAGCAACCCCAAGTGGTCTTAATCCCTTGAACAGAAACCAAAAGCCCATGGTTATAAGAAAGACCAAACTTCGTGCTTGTTAATGGTATTGATTTTTGTTTAACACGAACAGTTTCAATTGACTGTTGTGCATTATTTTTTAGAAAGTGGCTGTGGTTCAGGAATTAATATTTCTTTATGTCCGTTAATATTGTCAGCAATAGCCAAGTTCTGCATACCCTCAGTCCAAACCAAAGTTGATTTTTAAAGATATTTAGATTTTAATTCATCCATTGTAAATTGACCAAATTGTAGGTCATTGCCTGCGTAGTGATAATGCTTCATGTTTTATTTTCAATTTGAATTTGAAAGATTCCTCCCAAATGGCAGGTAAGGGTGCGGCCATTCTGCGTGCCGCATTATTGTGACTAATTTCTCAACCTGGAAATATATTAAATCATGTAGCATGATTTTCAAGTTTACAACTAATTGCGGCATACAGTATAAGTGATTGTTGGGCGTAGGTGTTTATGACTTCATGCTATATAAAAATTCATCAGGAGTCATTACAGGTATTTGGGATTTTTTGAAATCTTTACCATTTCTTGTAATAATAATATCACATCCGGCTCTTAATGCACTATAGTATTGTAATGAATCTTCAAAGTCTGAAAAGTCTGAGTTTAGTCCCTTTTCAATTATTAATTCGTCAAGTTCACATATTCCTGAAATTACTTTGAATTTTCTCAATTTCTCTTTAGTTTTTTTTACCCCTTCGTATTTTGCCAGAAAATAGCCAACGGTTGCAAAAGACAAAGCAGATACATTTATTTTCAACTTTCTTTTGTCTGCCAGTGTAGCAATCTTCGCCGAGGATATATAAAAAGGTTCGCGTTCACCCAAAAAGTCCAACATCACATTCGTATCTAAAAACAATTTCATGTCTATTTGTGTTTTTCAATTAAATGATCCAAGAACTCGGATTTGTAATCAAGGTCTGTAGGGATTTTAACACCGGTTGCCATGCTTTTTACAAAAGGGGAAATCTCTATATCCAATTCGTTGTTATTTTTATTTCGATCAACCAATGATCTTAAATACGATTCAATGATTCTTGACAAACTCCTTTTATTTGAGGAAGCGTATTCTTTCGCTTGTTCAATCACAAATTTGTCAAGTTTCAAGGTTAATTTTGTGTCCATGATTTTAAATTTATACGTGCAAAAATAAAAATAAAGTCCGTAATACGCAAATATTATTTTTTATGGCCACTGTCTTGTCCTGAAATAGGTTTACAGGTTAAACATTGATTTATGCGATACTTTTATACAAATTTGTCTGCGTGCACTATGCCAATAAACGGCACAAATGGAAATATTCACAACTTTCAGCGCCATGCAGCATGACGCGTATGTTGGCGGTATTTTTTTTATTTAAAATTCAAAATCAACGATATGTTATGAAAATTCAAAGTTTGTAAGGTTGGATTCTGATTTATATTTAACAATCCAAAAGAATATTTCAATTCGGGGGCAAAAATAAAATACTTTGTTCTGTTTTCTAATCCAATTCCAAAGTCAATTGCAAAATCAGAATTAGTATAAAATCCTGAACTGGATTCAGGCTTTTTGGAAATCGGCATTTTTAAATTTGGTCCGGCAAAAAAATACGGAACAACTTTACTATTTCCAATTTTATAAACGAAATGAGTCATAAGATTCAAACTAATCGGGAATATTTCATACGTAGAATTATCATTATTTGAAAATCCCACACTGCTATTGTAGAATGATAATTCTGATTTAGGTGAAAATATAAAATCCTCGGTGATTGAATAATCCATAAATACTCCCAAACTAAATCCAACACCATTCGATATTTTGGCATTATTCGGAAGAGTTTCTTTTGATTTTAGATTTGAATAATTTGCACCAAGATTGAACCCAAACCTGAATTTACTGTAATCTTTATCATTTTCTGTTTGTGAGAATACGATGACAGACCAGAATAGCATTGAAGTTAATAAAACAGCATTTTTCATATTTATAAATTTAATTTAAGAATAGAAAAGTGGTTTTTTTATCATTCAGTACATATTGGTTTGTTTTTAGAAACGCAACTGTCATTTTTATATTGTGGGCAACATATGTGTATAGTTGCCATGTTACATTTATTTTTGCATTGTCCATCTGTAAAGGTACATTTATATTTCCTATTTGGATGTAAAGCATCGCTTTATGCTTTTTCCGCTGTCCGCGTACATATCCCCCTGTACTTGATAAAATCTGCTTTTAGGTTAAGCCCGGAATATGCCAATAAATAAGCTTATAAAACATTGGGGAAACGATTTCCGCCCATTGGTTGAAACAAGCTTAGATGAGCCCAGCCTGACCATGAA
>JAJRTT010000026.1 GCA_024278155.1 Bacteroidota bacterium
AAACCGATTTGTACAAAAACAATAAAATAGCTGATCCGTTTTTTGGGGAAAACGAAAAAGAATTGCAATGGATAAGCCAATCGGAATGGGAATATAAAACCACTTTTGATATTGATAAGGGACTTTTGAAAAGGAGCACCTTGAACTTGTTTTCGAAGGAATTGACACGTATGCCGATATATTCCTCAACGAATCACTCTTGCTGCAAACAAACAATATGTTCAGGAAGTGGGAAGTGGATTGCAAAGCTTTGTTAACAGAAGGTGAAAACGTTTTGGCAGTCCATTTTACCCCTTCTGAAAAAATGGATTCCATCCGTGCGGCAAATCAAAAAATCACGTTTCCCGACAAACGATCTTTTACACGAAAAGCGCCCTATCAATCAGGTTGGGACTGGGCCCCACGGTTTGTCACCATGGGAATCTGGAAACTGGTTTATTTGCGAAGCTGGAAAGATGCCCGCATAGAGGATATCCGAATAAAACAAGATTCCATTGTAAATGACACGGCCTGGATAACTACTGTTTTTGAAATTGAATCCTCAAAAACCCAGGATTGCTTTTTGAGCATTATCGATGAAAGCACATCAGATTTGGTGAACAAAGCAAGGGTACGGTTGGGAAAAGGCTTGAATTCCTTTTCAGTGGACTTTACGATTTCCAATCCTGAACTTTGGTGGACAAACGGCCTGGGGGAACCCCATTTGTATCAATTCGGTTTTATGGTGCAAACCAATCGTTCCATTGATAAAAAGTATAAAAATATTGGTGTCCGCACATTGGAATTGGTGCAGCAACCCGATTCCATCGGGGAAAGTTTTTATTTCAACCTAAATGGCATGCCCGTTTTTATGAAAGGAGCCAATTATGTCCCGCAAGATAATTTCCCGGCAGGTATTTCAGTTTCAAGGTACAATCGTTTAATAAAATCGGCCGTGGATGCCAATATGAACATGCTCCGTGTTTGGGGAGGCGGGATTTACGAGGATGATTTGTTCTATGACCTTTGTGACAAAAACGGGATTTTGGTGTGGCAGGATTTTATGTTTGCCTGCAATTTATATCCGGGTGACAAGGATTTTACCAAAAACGTGAAACACGAAACCATTGAACAAGTTAAAAAATTGCGCAACCATCCCAGCATGGCTTTATGGTGCGGCAACAATGAAATCGACGAAGCATGGCACAATTGGGGCTGGCAAAAATCTTTGGGATATTCTGTAGGAGACTCCACAAAGCTTTGGGATGATTATCTCAATTTATTCGAAAAGCTCTTGCCAACTATCGTTGATTCCTTATCAAATCAAAGCCCATATATTTCATCTTCCCCGAAAAACGGTTGGGGGAGAAAAGAATCATTAACGGAAGGCGACATACACTATTGGGGCGTTTGGTGGGGAGAGGAACCTTTTGAAATGTACGAAAAAAAGGTGGGCCGTTTTATGAGCGAATATGGTTTCCAGGGATTCCCTGACATGAAAACCTTGCGTTCCTGCCTTGATTCAACCGATTTAAAGCTGGATTCCAAGGCCTTGAAAAACCACCAAAAACATCCAAGGGGAATGGAGCTTATCCAGGATTATATGAAACGGGAATATCTTGTCCCCAAGGATTTTGAAGATTACAATTATGTCAGTCAGTTGGTACAGGCCTATGGGATTAAAAAGGCCATTGAGGCACACCGAAGGGCAAAACCTTATTGCATGGGAACGCTTTACTGGCAACTGAACGATAGCTGGCCGGGGATTTCCTGGTCGGGGATAGATTATGATGGAAGATGGAAAGCCCTGCATTATTTTGTGAAAAAAGCCTATGGTGATTATCTTATCTCTTTCGAGGAAAAGAATGATTCATTGCAAATTTTTATTGTTTCCGATAACTTAACCGATACCAAAGCTGAACTCCAATTACGGATTATCGATTTTGAGGGTGAGGAATATTGGTCTGAGAACCAAGTCCTGAATATAACAGCAAATTCCAGTAAAGTTTATTTTTCAAAAGAGATCAATGGTTTTTCAAAAAGCAACCATTTGTTAGGGGCCAGGTTGACTTCCAACGGGAAAACCCTTGCATCGAATATTTATTATTTTGTGCCACCCAAGGAATTACAGCTTCCCAGCCCTCATATCCAAAAGGAAATCACAAAAACAAAAAATGGGTACAGCATTGTTTTGAAAACAGATAAACTGGCCAAGAATGTTTTCCTTTCAATTGATGGAGATGGGTTTTTCTCTGATAATTATTTTGATCTGTTGCCGGGTAAGGAAAAGAAAGTCGATTTGATCAGATATAAGGACACTACAGATATAAACATGAAAACAAACACATTATTCAATACTTTTTAAATATGAAAAAACTGATTTTATTCCTAAACCTGTTTATTGTATCAATGAACATGGGTTTTTCGCAGGATACGATTTACACAAATTCCGACCAAATCATTCTTGTCAAGGTGATCGAGGTTAAGACACAAGAATTAAAATATAAAAGATTTGACAACCCCGATGGGCCAATTTACAGTATGGACATTTTGGACATCAATAAAGTGGTTTATGAAAATGGTTCTGTGGAAATCTTTTATAAACGGGCCAGTAAAACTGAAAAGGCAAGTTGGGGTGATGGCAACGCCCATTTCATACTACATGGAGGGGCAACATTTTCCAAACTGAGGGAAGAAACAAAAAGCACAAAGCTTAACCCTGGCTTTTCGGCAGGGGGCACATTTGAGCTGCCCATCAGTTTAAGTTGGAAAAATCATGTTGACTTTACATTCCTTTATGAACAAAAAGGGACAAAATATAATGATTATCAGTTTATGGTTGATGATAAGGTTTATGAGTCATTTAGCGAAACCGTAACAATGGACTATATTACTTTTTCCGTATCCTATAAAAGGTATTTGGGCAATGTCCAAAGATTTTACATAAGGGCAGGGGTTTATGGTGGTTATTTGTACCAAGCCAAACTCAAGGCCGACATAAAAGTGTTGGAAACAGGGAAAACATATCCTATTGATGTTCCCATCAAGGAGTATTTCACGCAATATGATATTGGCGGGACGGTAGGGTTTGGATTGAAATTCCCTTTGAAAAACCTGAAGTTCAAATCGGATTTTGTTTTTGATGCCAGATATAATATTGGATTCAAAAACATAAATAAAGAAAGTAGCACGGCCAACATACTAACATCGGACTTCCTGGTTTTAATTGGGTTTCGATTTCCTTTTTAATGACCATAAGAAAAACAAGTGCCCGGATTGACAAAGGTGCTTAATGTATCCCAATAGCAAAATACATATCAACACTCATCATTTCCCCATCAATTTCCAATTGGATCCAATGGGCGAAACAACATCATTTATTATCGCATCCTTACTGATTTCATTTAACTTTTTTTGCACAAGACCAACTGTATCGTCAGGTGGGACAAGTTTTGCGATTACTTTTCCGCGGGAGGTAATACTGATTTTTTTACCCAGGCTGATAGCCCTGAGAAATTTCATAAGGTTTGACCTAAGCTCACTAACTGCAACTGTTTCCATGATTCCTTATTTGTACAATACAAATGTACAAATAAGAATCCAAAACCAAGAAATGCAATGGATTTTTATTCCCCGAAATAAGCAAACCCGGTTACTCCACCAATTTCACCTCTTCGGCCTGGACAACTTCAAAGGCATCTTCGTCAAAAACAAAAGCCACGATATGGCATTGTTGGTCGTCCCATTCGGCATCAATATCATAGTCGGGACATTGTACGGAATATTCCGACCCGGCAGTTATGTCTTCATCCGTAATTACACTCCCCCATGTCCCATTGATATTTCCCCGGAGCATGTGCATATGCACATAATCTTCCCAATCAGGCGAAGGGCCAATACTTGGGTCATTGTTCATTTGTGGAGCGATAATGCTATCTTCCGTAATCATTGCGCAAACCCTGTATTTTCCAGGCAAATTGCTCAAAAACTTAATAGTCAACGAGGTAGCAAGAACCCTGCTCACACCATCATAATCTCCAGTGATTTCTATTGCTGAAACAGGTGGTTTGGCAACTTCGGCACCTACTGCTGATGGCCATTGGGTTTCGCCCAGGACCCGGTCCTGGCCCTCGCCAAACCGGTTGACCATACCATTTGGGTTTGCGATTATCTGAAAGAAATCGAAATATTCATTTCCTGCTTCCGTCCTGAAATCAGCGGTATATAATCCCGTGGAATTTGGAGCGGCAAAAAACCCGGCATGAACCGCAACCACGACCAATTGTTCCTCATACTGCTCCTTGAGGTTGTGAGCCACAAGACCGGCCCCGGGGCAATTCACACATTTGTGCCCTGTATAATCCTCCAATAAAACTTTTCTAACGGCTGTTCCTGTTGTATCCCCCGGTTCATGTCCACCATCATTTCGCAAATAGGGTTCTTCAATTTTATCACAAGCCTGAAAAACGAAAGCCACTAAGGCAAATACTGCTAAGATGTTTATTGTTTTCTTCATGGTAACATTATTTAAAAACTACTGAATACCGTTAACGTAAACCCACTCGCAGCGGGCACTGCCCGGCAAACCCCACCCACGCACAATATACCTTCGCGTTGCAGGCCATAAGCCAATTGGATACGGTTGGGCCCTTGTGTATATCCCATGGCCACATTGTAATAATGGTAAGTATTGTCACTTTTGGGGTTATTGAAATTAAACTCATCCCTAACATTAAAAAACCATTTTGGTGCAACCGTGTATTCAAAGGAAGCGGCTATCCAATCCCCTGAATCCTGTCGTGTGGACAGGTACTGCATTTCAAGCCTTAAGGCATTTCTCCGGTTAAACTTATAGGTTATGTCTGCAACCCCGATGTTTGAATAATACATTTCATGGTCATTCTCTATCCCTTCTTCAATTACATTGTAGTTATACAACAGATAGGTATATGCAAGGATCATTTTCCACTTTTTGTTCGCCTTCTTGGTTATCTCAATATTCAGGTCATCAAAATATTTCAGGCTTCCTGCTCTAAAGAACCCGGAATTATAGCCAAGTGTACCTGTTGTCCCAATAGGGGTTGTATCGTTCAATGCTGTTTTGTGTATGGCCGTTGTTTTGGTATAGTTCACTTCGATGGTAGTCCCGTATTTCCCCCCTAATGCCGATTTCTTTGGAATGGTGTAAACAACCTGGCCGTTCACGGCAAATTCACCGTTGGGCTGCGTTGCGTACGGGTACATGGCCTCAAGGCTGTATGTATGCACTTTTGTCAAAGGGGGAAGGAAACTTATATCAAGTGCGTTCACCACATTGGTACGATCGGACTTATAGCTCATGTTATCGATCCATTTTGTGCCAAGGGTAATCCCCACACCTTTTTGGGAAAATGAACCGGAAAGGAATATTGCTTGCCCATCTTTGTATATAAAATTATTAATGGCCGATGGGTCATTTATTTTTTGGGCATATTCGCCCAAAAGGCTGAACTTGCTGACCGATAAATTAAACCTTGCTGAGAATGCTGAAACATTTTCGGGCAATTTATAAGGATAAAAGGGATCGTCTTTTTGGTATTTGCTCATGAAGGCACCACCAAGAATAATCTTTGCCTTTTTATCAGCAAGGGAAGGCACCATATCGTTCAGGAAAAATTCTGCATCAGCTCCTCTCACAATCCCCCGGTTCCCATCTTTGTACTTCTCCCAAAAATTCCGTTGGACACCATAAATACCTTTAAAGGCAATACCCTTTGAAGGATTGAATTTCACCCTGATACCATCCACGGAATTGTCATAGCCCAAAGTCCATTCCTCATACGAACGGAAAACAAGGCCATTTCCAAATTGCTCATAAAAATTCCCCAGGGTAATCTCGAACTTCTCCTTCCTATAAGAAACAAAACGATATGGGATACCCGTTCCCTCGTATTGTTTATCAAACCCCACCAAAGGTTTTAGATAGGATTCGAAGCGGACACCTGCCGTAAAATTCTTGTTGGTGTAAATAATGCTCCCAAAACCGTTCATCCCCACTTTTTCCCCATTGATATCATCTTCCGTTATCCCAATCCGGGAATTCGGTTCATAGGTCTGTACATCCATTTGGAAACTTCCCCTGACCTGCCCACTAGAATTTTGTGCATAAGAAAGTGAAGGGAACAAAAGGAGAAGGGCAAATACTATAGCAAAGCTAAATCGCGTAAATTTTTTCAATGCCGATATCTTTTAAGGTTTTCTAATCCGAATGACTTCCTTAGGCTATTCGTGTGTTTCCACATCTTTGCCTTCCTTTACCTTTGTGACAACATCAATAAGGTCGAGTTCGGCACCTTCGGAAAAAGAGGTGTGCTGCCAAACAATTTCCCCATCTCCGTTTATCACAAAAGTATGTGGGATAAGGTTAACGTTCATCGCCCTTTTAAAATCGCCATTGGCATCCAGCAAAACTTCATAATCCCAACCTTTGCCGTTCACGAGCGGCATTACCTTGGACGAGGCCCTTGCATCGTCAATGGAAACCGCAATTAGTTTCACGCCCGTATCATCCACCCATTCATCGTACACATCAGAAATGGTTGTCAACTCCTTAATGCATGGTTTGCACCAGGTAGCCCAGAAACTAATGATTATCGGGTTTCCATCATTTGAGATATCTGCTGTGTTAAAAGTTTCACCTGAAGGGGTCTTAACCGAAACAGAAGGGATTTTCCCCAAGGTTTTCTGTTCTTTTACCTGCGAATATCCTGCGGTAAACAAGAAAACCATGATTGCAATGGCTGTTAATTTTTTCATTCGATTTTTTTTGATGGTTTTAAAAATCAGCAAAAAACGATATCGTTTCCATGCTGTTGTACTTGTTCATAAACTTTTGAAAGACAAATGCCCTAAAAAAAAGGTTGTCCGAAAAACAGGCAAATAAGAAAAAACTATTCTATAATCATATACACTTCAAGAATAGTTGTTTTGGGTTTGGGGAAAATCCCGATAGTTCCCGCTATTGCAGGGATTAAAATAGATTCACCCACCACCACTTCCAACTCCTCACCTTCACAGGTAAGTTTAAATGCCCCCTCGGTGCATACATAAACCACAAAGGAATCCAATTCGGAATAATCCTTTTTTATCGCTTTGTCAAGTTGTAAGATATTGGTTATAAAATATGGACTTTCTACAAGTTTGTTGGTTTGATTGATTTTCTTTTCATAATCGGTTTTATATTTACCCTTCACTTCAAAATCGAGGGCATCGAGTGCTTCTTTGGTATGCAATTCACGGGTCATCCCCGAAGCATCTATCCTGTCCCAATCATAAATCCTGTAAGTGACATCCGAAGTTTGCTGTATTTCGGCAAGCAATATGCCCGGGCCCAGTGCATGGACCCTGCCCGCCGGGATATAATACACATCGCCCTTTTCAACTTTCTCAAAATTCATAATGTCTTTGAGGGCCTTGTTTTTCAGATGTTCCTTATATCCATCTTTGTCCACCTTTTTGCCAAACCCACTTATCAGTTCTGCACCGTCTTCGGCATCCATGATGTACCACATTTCTGTTTTGCCGAGGCTGCCATGCCTTTTCAGGGCCAGTTTATCGTCGGGGTGAACCTGGATCGAGAGCCAATCATTGGCATCGATAAACTTGATAAGGATAGGGAATTCGTTCCCAAACTTCTGGAAAATTTTGTCGCCGACCAGGTCGCCCATGTATATTTCCACGATTTCGTTCAGTTCGTTTCCGGCCAGGAATCCATTTTCGATGGGTGTTTGATTTCCTTCAACACCGGACAAAACCCACACTTCACCACAATTGGGCAATGGGCCGAAGTCTTTTCCAAGAACGGTTTTTATTTTTTGGCCTCCCCAAATCTTATCTTTATAAACAGATTTGAATTTTAGCGGATAGATACTATTCATTTGTCGATTATTGTTTTATTGATAAAAGATCGACAAAAATGGGGAAAATTTCAATACGGATGTAGGGTTTGTTCATACGGGCGAGTACCACTATCGCCTTTTTCTTAATGTCATGGCGAACCATGGGGCCGGAATGACGGCATTGTGGATAAAGGTAGTTTTTGATAGCAACGGGATTAGCCTGCGCCCCGACCATTGCCAAAATCCCTTGGGGCGGTTTTTTTTGATTGGGGGCATACCCGAAAGGGCTGGGGTTGAAAATCCCCAATGTGCTTGCCCCTTCCCCTTTGGGCTCGGACTTAATACAAGAAGTACAGTTCACATCGTTGGCGATAGGTTGCGAAACTGCTTTGAAAAACAGTAGTGACGTGAAAACAATGCTCAATAAATATAGTTTTTTCATAATATGTGTTTTTATCGTTTGGTTAATTTCCCTGTTTGTATTGTTTTGTTTTTGTATGTGACCTTATAAA
>JAJRTT010000413.1 GCA_024278155.1 Bacteroidota bacterium
GAGACGGGGAACTGTTTTGTAAAATTTATACTTTCTTTTATGTAAAAGCTGATCTCCTTAATAACAGGTCATGATGAGCCTGTCGAAACATGCATAGTATAAAAGAGCCCACATTTCGACAAGCTCAATGTGACAAAAGGAGGGCCCACATTTCGACAAGCTCAATGTGACCAAAATATAGATGGATTATTGCAATCGCTTCAGACAGATATTGTATCTTTGCAAAAAATAAAAACATGGACTTTCAGGTATTTCTGGTAACCATAGCCCTTGTCGGTTTTGCTTTTGCGATTATCGGCATCAAAATGTTCCTTCAAAAAGGGGGGATGTTCACAAAATCATGTAGTACTGTCGATATTTCCACCGGACAGAAAATTGGTTGCTCATGCGATGCCGAAGGCGATGAGACCAAATGCGTGAACTACGAAAAACACCATGGGGTTCTGAAGGGTTAACTGTTTTTTTTAACATGATGGTCACACTGAGCTTGTCGAAGTGCGACCCAAAAGGTCAATCCATTTCTTCAATGATTATTCCCCGAAAGCCTTTTGTTGCATAAGTCTGCAAGTTCCCCTTTTCATCTGAAAATATAAAATAGGCTTCAAGGTATGGGTTTTCTTCCAAAATGTGCTTTGATTCATCTACGCCGAGCACCATAAAAGCTGTGGCAAAAGCATCGGCCAATCCACAACCATCGGCCAAAACCGAAACACTCAACAATGAATGTTGGACAGGGTATCCGGTTTTCGGATTGATGGTATGGGAGTAGCGCATCCCGTTTTCTTCATAAAACTTCCGGTAACTCCCGGATGTGGCGAGGGCTTTGTTTTCGAGTTTCACAATGGCCTTTAGACCTTCGCCGTAAGCGGCATTGTCTTTTGGTTTTTCGATCCCCACTTTCCAAAAGCTGCCATCAGGTTTGTTCCCATGTGCCATCACCTCCCCGCCAATATCCACCAGGCAGGCTTTTGCCCCTTTCGATTTAAGGAAGTTAACAACGAGGTCAACGGAATAACCCTGGGCCACGGCATTAAAATCAAATTGGATACGCGGGTCGTTTTTCACGACTTTGTTGTCCACTATCTTCACATGATTAAAGCCAACCAAAGTGAGCAAACTGTCCACCACCTTTTTGTCCACGTGCATTCGATCCTTAAACCCAAATCCCCAGGCATTTACCAAAGGGGCAACCGTTGGGTCAAATGCCCCATCCGTTTTTTCATACACCTGTTTTGACAAATCATAGTTCCCGAGGAAATATTGGTCAGCAATTACACCAGGTTCATTTCGGTTTATCCTGGAAATAATGGACTGCGGAACCCACATGGAAACGGAAAGGTCGAAAGCATGGAGCAGCGAATCAATGTCTGCCTGATAGTTCCTGCCATCCTTTTCAAAATAGGTGACGGCATAATAGGTTCCCTGGGTTTCGCCGGTGAATTTGACCAAAATATCTTGTTGCTGATTTGTACAAGCAGTAAATACAAATAACAAGATGCCAATGTGAAGAAGGTTTTTCATAGATCCAAAAATAAAAAAATCCCGAATAGACTACCCGGGATTTATACATCAATAATTCTCAAATGATATTTTAACCTCCAAAATCATCGAAGGCAATCATTTCTTCGGGTACGCCAAGGTCGTCCAGCATTTTGTTTACCGCATCGTTCATCATTGGAGGGCCGCAAAGGTAATATTCGATTTCTTCGGGCTCTTCATGGTTCTTGAGGTAATTGTCGTAAATCACCTGATGGATAAAGCACACATAGCCTTCCCAGTTATCTTCGGGCATGGGCTCCGACAAGCCAATGTTGAATTTGAAGTTGGGGTTCTCTTTTTCTATTTTCTCAAACTGGTCCACGTAAAACAGCTCGCGCAAGGAACGGCCACCATACCAGAAAGTAGCTTTCCGTTTGGTATGTTTGGTATTGAACAAATCGAAAATATGGGAACGCATGGGGGCCATTCCTGCACCACCACCTATAAACATCATTTCGCGATCGGTATCTTTAATGAAGAATTCACCGTAAGGGCCGGAAACCATCACCTTGTCACCCGGCTTCCTTGAGAAAATATAGGAAGAGCAAATCCCGGGGTTCACGTTCATAAACCCACCTTTTGCCCGGTCGAACGGAGGTGTGGCTATACGGATGTTCAGCATCACGATATTTCCCTCGGCCGGGTGGTTGGCCATGGAATAGGCACGGTAAATGGGTTCTGGGTTTTTCATTTTCAAGTCCCACATTTTGAACTTGTCCCAATCGCCACGGTATTCTTCATCTATTTCAATATCTTTACTAAAGTCAACATCTATTGCCGGCACATCAATTTGGATATACCCACCTGAACGGAAATCGAGGTGTTCGCCTTCGGGAAGCTTAACCACGAATTCTTTGATAAAGGTGGCAACGTTTTTATTGGAAACCACTTCACATTCCCATTTCTTGATACCGAATATTTCTGGGGGAACACCAATCTTCAAATCCTCCCTGACTTTCACCTGACATCCAAGACGCCAATCGTTCATTTGTTCTTTGCGCGTAAAGAAACCCGTTTCTGTTGGCAGGATCGAACCTGCACCTTCAAAAACCTGTACTTTGCACATACCGCACGTACCGCCCCCACCACAGGCTGAAGGGATGAATATTTTTTCGGCAGAAAGTGTGGACAACAGTGTGGAGCCCGGACTTGTCACAAGTTCTTTTTCGTCATTGATGGTAATGGTGACATCACCTTGCGGGGTCAGTTTCTTTCGTGCATAAAGCAAAACGATGACCAACAATAAAATTACAGATAAGAAAACGACCACGCTCGTTAAAACTACTGTTCCTATTCCAACTTCAAGTAATATCATTTTATTCTATTTTTATTTTGAATTTTAAATTGAAAACCCCGAACCAGGAACTACAGTTTTATTCCCATAAAACTCATAAAGGCAATTCCCATCAACCCGGTTATTATAAATGTAATCCCCAATCCCCTAAGTGGGGCAGGAACATTTGAATACGTGATTTTTTCACGGATGGCCGCAATACCGATTATCGCAAGGAAAAAACCTACTCCCGATCCAACTCCAAAAGATGTAGCTTCGGCTATTGTTTCATATTCCCTCTCCTGCATGAACAGCGAACCCCCAAGTATTGCACAGTTCACGGCAATCAGTGGAAGGAATATCCCGAGAGAACTGTACAATGCCGGGGCAAATTTTTCAACGGCCATTTCGACCAATTGTACCATGGAAGCAATTACAGCGATGAACATGATGAAACTCAAAAAGCTCAGGTCAACCTCGGCAAAATCTTTACCCAACCAGGACAAAGCACCTGCTTCTAAAATATATTTATTGAGCAAATAATCCACAGGTACGGTAATGCCCAAAACAAAAACCACGGCCAGGCCCAATCCAAAAGATGTGTTTACCGTTTTTGATACGGCAAGGTAGGAACACATGCCCAGGAAGTAGGCAAATATCATGTTGTCTATAAAGATCGACTTTACGAATATGTTAAAAATTTCTTGCATGATGATTATGTTAAAAAATGTAATTAATTGTAATTCGCTACGCTGTAATTGAAAATGTAATTTGTTGTAATTGAAAATGTAATTTGTTGTAATTCATTGTTTTATTTCCAGCTGCTTTATGTTTTTGCCAAGTGCAAACTATTTCTCCTCAACCAACTCCTTGTCCCTCGACCTTTGTATCCAGATAATGATCCCCACAACGATAAGTGCCATTGGGGGCAAAATCATAAACCCGTTGTTCTTGTAGCCTAAATCATATAAACCAAGGTTTTCCATGACCGGATAGTTCCAGACTGTACCGGAACCAAAAAGTTCCCTGAAGAATGCGATTGTAATCAATATCCATGCATAGCCCATTGCATTTCCAATCCCGTCCAAAAATGCCGGCCAGGGTTTGTTCCCCATTGCAAAGGCTTCGAGGCGTCCCATTAAAATACAATTTGTGATGATCAGGCCCACAAAAACCGAAAGCTGCTTGCTCACATCATAGGCAAATGCTTTTAACACCTGGTCAACAAGGATCACAAGTGCCGCAACTATCACCAATTGAACGATAATCCTGATCCGTGAGGGGATGGTGTTCCTCAGCATGGAGATGATCACGTTGGCAGCCGCCAAAACAGCCATTACGGAAATGGACATCACAAAGGCCGGCTCCAATTTTGCCGTGACGGCCAGGGCCGAACATATCCCCAATACCTGAACGGTAATCGGGTTTTCCTTGCTCAGCGGGTTAAATATCAGCTTTTTGTTTCTCGGTGAGAACAAAGGTTCTTTTCGTTTTACTGCTTCACTCATGTGTGTATATTTTAAAAATCGTCAGACGATTCAATGCCAATTCTATTTAACTTGTTTTTTTATGTATGCTTCGTAATTCGACAAGCAATCCCTTATCATACTTGCAACGGCGTGGCTTGTGATCGTACCCCCTGAAATAGCATCTACCCCATGGATTTGCTGATCGGCCGGCATTGTTGCTATACCACCTTTCACAACATCAATGGAAGTGAATTTATAGTTATCGTCAAAAACGGTTTTCCCTACAAACTGATCCTGAAAGGCCAGTGTCGCTATTTCAGCGCCCAGCCCGGGGGTTTCGCCTTTATGCCCAAACGTAACACCATAAACGGTTTTGAAATCATCCTCCAAAGCAATGTTTCCCCAAATCGGCCCCCACAAACCTTTTCCCCTTAACGGGATGATATAAAATGTTTTATTATCGTGCTTGCAAATATACATTGGGAACGCAGGTTCTCCATCTGCTTTTTTACCGGCATCCAAAAATTGTTTCTTTTTTAACTCGGTTTTAAGTTTGATGTCAAAAGGCCTTAAGTCCCCTTTTTCAAAGCCTTGGTTTTTATAAATACTTATGGCATCGCCTGCTGTGTTCAGGGCAAGCTCCTCGACAATGTATTTGTTATAAAGCGTTTCGGCATCAGCTTTATCAGCATCAATCTTCACCGATTTAAGGATATCCATGATTTTTTCTGTCCGGATATTCCGTTCCTGGTATGGTTTTAAATAGGTGGCAGCCGAAGAAAGTACGGCAGCAACTATAATCACCATCACCGAAGCGTAAATAAATATATACCTGTTACTAAACATCTTATTTGATTTTTATTTTCTTAAGCTTTAACTTTTATCCTTTTCAATCTCCGTTTTATGTTGGATTCCACAACGTAATGGTCAATAAGTGGGGCAAATACGTTCATCAATAAAATAGCGAGCATCATCCCTTCCGGGTAAGCCGGGTTCACGACACGGATTATCACCGCCAAGAAACCGATAAGGAAACCGTAGATATATTTCCCCCTGTTTGTTTGTGAAGCAGTTACCGGATCGGTTGCCATAAACACGGCCCCAAATGCAAAACCGCCCATTATAAGGTGATAATATGCCGGGAGTTCCATGTATGCGTTCGCACCAAAGAAATTAAAAATCAGTCCCATAATGTACCCTCCTGCAAAAACAGAAAACATTACCCGCCAACTCGCAATACCAGTAAACAACAATATTACCGCACCAATTAAAATTGCGATTGTGGAAGTTTCACCGACCGAACCGGGGACAAAGCCAAAAAACAGATCATGAACAGATGGGAAATTATCAAAATTGCCCACAAGTGCATTACCAAGCGGTGTGGCGCCCGAGAATGCATCGGCTTTTTCGGCGATCCAAACCTTGTCGCCCGACATATCTTGTGGATAGGCAAAAAATAGGAAGGCCCTTGCCGTCAATGCAGGGTTGAGGATATTCATCCCGGTACCACCAAAAACTTCCTTACCGATTACGACTGCAAATACAATAGCAATTGCAAGCATCCACAAAGGGATATCGGCAGGGACTATTAATGGGATCAACATCCCGGAAACAAGATAACCCTCGTTCACTTCATGTCCGCGATGCTGGGCAAAAGCAAACTCGATCCCAAGCCCGACAACGTAGGAAACCACAATAATCGGAAGGATTTTCAGGAAACCGTAAAAAAACATGTCCCAAAAGCCCATTGCCTCGGCTTCCCCCAATGATTTAAAATGCCAATAACCTGTGTTCCACATACCAAAAAGCAAGGCTGGTATCAAAGCCACGACCACCACGATCATGGCCCGCTTCATATCAAACGAATCCCTGATATGACTCCCTTTGAACGTAACCTTATCGGGTACAAACAGAAATGTTTCAAAGGCCTCGAAAGTGGAATGGAGCTTTTCCAGCTTCCCCCCCTTTTCGAATTGCGGTTTAATCTTGTCAAGATAATTTCTTAATGCCTTCATTTATTGTTTTAATTATTTAATATTCTTTAAAAATACCTTTAATCCTTTGCCATGCTGACACTTCCAGGTCTTTCAGACGCTGGAAGGTCGATCCTACTCCATTTCCTTTCGGATAAAATCAAGCCCTTCGCGTACGATTGATTGCATTTCGGTTTTTGAAACATCTATGAATTCACAAAGTGCAAAATCCTCTTCATCCACTTCATAAATACCCAGGTTTTCCATACGATCAATATCTTTGATCATAATGGCCTTGAGCAATTGCATGGGATAAATGTCGAATGGGAAAACCTTTTCGTATTCACCAGTTAGTACAAATGCACGATGGCCCCCATTGAGGTTGGTATCCAAACGGTACTCTTTATTTGGCGTAAGCCAGGAAAAGAATGATTTTGAAAAGCTGAAATTATTGAAACGTGGCATTGCCCAGCCCAAAAATTCATGATAATTCCCCTCAGGGATTACGGAAACCTGATAATCATAAAAACCAAGATAACCATCTTTACCTACTGAAGTCCCTGTCAAGACATTGCCACTGATAAAGCGCAAATCATTATCGGTGGTTTTGCCCTTAAAAAGCCCGTTAAGTGAAGTTCCGGCCATCACCTTATAATATTGCGGGTTTTTCACCTCGGAACCGGCCAATGCTACTATTCGGCTTGCATCATATTTGCCTTCCTGGAACAATTTTCCAATGGCAACAACCGCTTGTGGATGAACATACCACACAACTTCCCCTTTATTGATAGGGTCGATATGATGGATTTGCACACCCACGTTCCCGGCAGGATGTTTTCCTGAAAAACTATTGATCTCTACATTTTTTGCATTCAAAAAAGTGGCTGATTTCGTTTCCCCGGATTTGATGTTCAGATGGATTTTCCCATCCGTGAGTTTTTTCAATGCATCGATCCCTGCCTGAAAAGCAGAAGCCTCTTTGTCCAAAACAAAATCCATGTCAATGGCCAGGGGGGCTGAATCAAAGGCAGAGATAAATATTGCTTTCGGGTTATGCCCGGGATTGGCAATAACAGAATAGGGCCGTTGCCTTATATTTGCCCAAACGCCGCTCTTTAACAGCTTTTCGGTTACTTCATCCTTTGATAATTTCCCAGGGTCGGCTTTCCCAAAATCGATATAATCCTGTTTCCCGTCGGATTCGATCCTGACTTCCAACATTTTCCTTTTTGCACCTCTCCTTACTTCCACAACTTTTCCGCTCACGGGCGAAGAAAAAACAAGGTTCTCCCTGTACTTGTCAAAAAACAAAGGTGTCCCTGCTTTTATCGCATCTCCGGGCTTGACAAACAACTTGGGGAAAACTCCTGTGAAATCGGGGGGCTTGATCGCAAAATCAGCGCTTGAATGGTCGGATACTTTATTTTCAGCTTTGCCCAGCAACTTAAGATCCAGGCCCTTCTTAATTTTAATATCTTTTGACATATCCTTATGGTATATCTTTATGTGAATTAATTCCCATATATAAAGGAAACTATATATAAAATTTGGTTGCGAAATTATAAAAACCACGCAAATATCAAATATTCATATACCAATATTTTCAACAATGGGGAAAAACATGAAACCAAAAAAAGGACTGCCTTGTAAGCTTGACAAAGTAACACCTGTTTTTCAATTCATTACAAATAAATATTTGCGGTATTATTGTTATTTAAATCCATTATAAATAGAGATAATGCAAAAGAAAAAAGCTACTTTTGCGATAGAAATAAAAGTAAATGATAAACATCAAACAAGAAATAAAAAAGCGTTCTTCGGAACTGCTCCCGGAAATCAAAAAAATCAGGAGACGGATCCATGAAAACCCCGAACTGTCTTTTGAAGAGTTTGAAACGGCGAACCTGATTTCGGGATATCTCCAATCCATTGGAGTTGAACACAAAAAAGGAATTGCAAAAACCGGTGTGGTTGGTTTGATAAAGGGGAGAAACCCGGGAAAAAGGACAATTGCCCTGCGTGCCGATATGGATGCCTTGCCCATTCAGGAAACAAGCGAATTGAAATATACTTCTAAAAACCCTGGGAAAATGCATGCATGTGGCCATGATGTGCATGTGGCTTCACTGCTTGGAGCGACAACTATTTTACAAGAGCTAATGGAAGAGTTTGAAGGGACGATAAAGCTTATTTTCCAACCATCGGAAGAAAAATACCCGGGAGGCGCCAAAGTGATGATAGAGGAAGGTGTTTTGGAAAACCCAAAACCCGATGTGGTTTTCGGACAGCATGTGTATCCCGAACTGGATGCCGGACATGCAGGGATGAAAAGTGGAAAGTACATGGCTTCTACGGATGAGATATTCCTTACGGTAAAAGGGAAGGGCGGGCATGGCGCCATCCCCGACCGCAATATCGACCCTGTTTTGATCGCTTCCCATATTGTGGTTGCCCTGCAACAAATCGTCAGCCGAAACGCTAAGCCCAACCTTCCCACCGTACTTTCATTTGGGAGGTTTATTGCCAACGGCCAAACCAATGTAATCCCCGATGAAGTGAAAATCGAAGGCATCATGCGGACTTTTGATGAAAAGTGGCGGGCAGAAATCAAAAAGAAGCTGACAAAAATGGCCCAAAGCATTGCAGAAGGGATGGGCGGAAAATGCGGGGTTTTCATTGACCAGGGATACCCCTTCCTGATAAATAATGAGGAAGTAACCGAAAATGCCCGAACGGCAGCCAAAGAATATCTCGGGGACAATTTCGTTCATCAACTTGAGTTGCGTACAACTGCGGAAGATTTTGCCTATTTCACACAAAAAACCCCGGGTTGTTTTTACCGTCTCGGTGTACGAAATATTGAAAAAGGCCTGAACGCCAACCTCCACACGGCAAACTTCAATGTGGACGAAAGCAGCCTGGAAACGGGAATGGGCTTGATGGCCTGGATTGCTTTGAAGGAATTGGGGAGATAAAATGCAAAATGCGTCCACTCATGCAACAAGCGTCCACTCATGCAACAAGCGTCCACTCATGCAACAAGCGTCCACGCTTGTTGATATTGCCTGATACTAAGCCGCAAGCGTGGACACTTGCTGCATTCTATATCAAACAATATTTGCACAGAAGAAAACAATTGAGTTTATGATAATCTTTCA
>JAJRTT010000414.1 GCA_024278155.1 Bacteroidota bacterium
CACAATTGAAAATGCCGTATGTGGTATCCAAGCAATAAAGGTAGATGAAGAAACAGGCAACCTTGACCAGGATTACACCGGCGGTATGGTTTGGGCCGATGGCGCCGTTTTCCGTAATTGCAGGACGGCCGCACAATTCTGGCCATATGACCATTCCCTGGGCTCCAGCTTTTTCAGGGATTGCGAGTTTATCACCAATAATGATTTGTTGCCCGGCACCGACCCGGATTTCTTCATAAAAACCTCGGGCCTTTCAAGGCTCACCATTATTGGCAGTAGTTTTACCGACACCCATAACGTATCGGGAACCGGGGAACTGACATCCGGCATCGAATCTTATGATACGTATTTAAGGACTTATTCATATATAGGCCAACAATGCGAATTTACCGGCCTCCTTGATGGCATAAGGGCATACGCCCATAACCCTGAAAGGACAGTGAGCATCAAGGACTGCAAGTTCGATGACAATGTGCGGTCGGTTTACCTCGGCACGATCGACAATGCCACGGTTACGGGCAACGAGTTCTATACATGGGCGGATGCCGGCCCCCTGGGCCAGGACCAGACCTATTGCCTTTACCTTGACCAATCAACGGGCTACATGGTGGAAGGAAACTATTTCCAGAACACCTATTCCCCCGGCCCGCTTGGCATTGGGCTTATCGTGAACCAATCCGGCGAAGCCCCCAATGAGGTTTACCGCAACTATTTTACCAATATGGGCATTGGGATACTGGCACATGACAGAAACCGCGGCAAGGACGATGGCCTGCAACTGCGCTGCAACGACTTTGACCTGTGCACCAGCGATGAGGTGGTAACCATAAGCTCGCCCGTTAAATATACTGGCATTGCACCGAGCCAGGGCGCATCAAGCTCACACCCCGAGGACATGGCGGGCAACCTCTTTTATATACCAAGCCCAACGCCCAATGATGACTATGATGATATATTGAACGAAGGCGACCATATCACATATTATTATCCGTCAAGCTACGATCCACAATTCTGGAATGTCAAACCCGTTGATTACACCCAAAGTACTGTTGAGGCAATTGAAACCGTAGTTTCCCCAAGTTGGACATTTGAAAATGGCTGCCCCCCGCCTGATGACCCCGGAGGAGGTGGAATAGGAGTGATAAAAGACAAAATGGCAAGTGCCGGGCAAAAAACCGATTCCACCGAAAACCTATTGTCTTTGCTTATCGACGGGGGAAATACCGAGGCCACACAAACGGGGGTTGACAACAGCGTACCGCCAGAGACCATGCAGGTGTACAACGAACTGATGGCCAAATCGCCCTACCTTTCCGATACGGTCATAAGCACCGCAATCGAAAAAGAGGATGTGTTGCCGGGGGCGATGATAAGGGACATTATGGTTGCCAACCCCAAAGCGGCCAAATCGGAAAAATTGATGTCGAAACTGGACGAACGCTGGAATCCCTTGCCCGATTATATGAAGGGGCAGATACTGGCAGGGCGCAGCATTGTCTCCATCAGGGAGGAGACCGAAAGCAGGCTCGCTTCCTTCAAATTGGAAAGGGCAAAACACTTCAACACCCTGGCAAGGTATTACCTCAACGACACCATTGACCCCGAAGGTTCCATGGACAGCCTTACAGCTTTATTGGATAATGAAAACAGCCTGTCGGCAAAGTATTCACTGGCGTTCATAAGCTTGGAGCAGGGAGCTTGGGGCGAGGGGCTTGCAGTGATCAATAACATCCCGGTTCAGTTTGAGCTTGATGCACAGGAGGCAAATGCCCATGCACAAATGGCGGCCTATTACAATTTGATTTCCGGCCTTGCACAGGAAGGGAAAAGTGTTTTGGAGGCCGACAGCAGCCAAATAGCAACACTTTTTGACATGGAAGAATCTGAAAGTGGTATGGTAAGCATCTATGCACGGAACATATTGTTGGCATTGAACGAGATGGAATACGACTAACCTGTTCTTATGCCCGATATGTTGAAATCCTCCGTTGCAATGGAAGAATCCAATTATTTGTTGGGCAAAGCAGATGAAGCCCCTGCGGCAGTTAAATTAAAGCCCAATCCTGCAAAAGACTATATCATAATTGAATATGAACTTGAAATGCAAACTGATGCTAAAATTGAGATATATGATATTTCGGGAAATTTAAAATACGCTCAAGATTTGACTGAACTGAAAGACCAGTTTACAGTTGATACCAGAAACTGGAAGCCTGGCATCTATATCACATCATTAAAGGTCAATGGTAAGTTGGTTGAAAGTGATAAATTTACAATAATAGATTAACAATAGAAAAGCTTGCACCCAAAATTTGGGTGCAAGCTTTTTAACAATTCAGAAATCATGAAAATATTAATTACAACCGTTTTACTTATATTATCAACTTCCTTTTTGAATGGGCAATCAAAAACTGAAGCGTATTTTGGAATGTCAAACAGAAACGAATGGGCAGGGAATATCATAGAATTATATGATAAAGGTTATTATATTTCTGGAGGGTTTGAAGGCAATTATGATTATAATAATGGATGGAATATCAAAACAGATATTAACCTGGAAATGCTATATGACAAAGTTCTTGAACATGACTTAAGTACGGTAGCCCAATTTGCATCTGCAAGCGATGAAAACGGGAATATTTATATAAGCGGTTTTACAACATACCCTGAACAATGGCCTTTCGTAACTAAAATTGATTCTTGTGGGAATAAACAATGGTGCAAAATACTAACATATGAAGAAGAATTCAATTTTGGATGGTCAAACGATATTGTTATCAGCAAGGACAACGAGATTGTTGTATTGGTATCTTTATCGTCCGATGAGCTTATCGACAAGGTCCATTTAATAGGTTTAAATGAATATGGAGACGTTTTATGGAAAAAACCCTATGCCTCAAAAAACGATTATCCCTGGATCGATAACCCTTCAGGGTATTCGTTACAAGAAATCAGCAACGACTATTACATTTCCGGTTATTGTTACTGGCCCTATCCCGATGACCCCGACCATGTTTTCCTGCGCCCGCTGTTCATCGGCATCGACAGCCTGTTTGAAGAAAAGTGGATATTGCCTTTTGCCCCTTTGGATTCGGTTTTTGGGGATGCGTACAAAACAATCCCATTGAACGATTCTGTTTTTATGGGAACTGGAATTAGAAGAATAAATAACAATATAGCTCATTCATTACTTATGTTTTATGACAAGAATGGCAATGATTTGGGATATAGCGAAATACAAAATTCGCAAATTGGGAATAATATAGCATTTAATTTACACTCTGATATTCAACGAATCAATGATTCTTTGTTTATAACTACAGCCTATTTAGGTTCAGAAGAATTAGGTAACCCAAGCGCCGAATTTATTATAGATACTGCTTCCAATTTATATAACTATTCATTGCATTCGAATACTGAAGGTTGGGCACATATGATAAAAGCTTTTGACAACAATTTCGTAATTGCAACGGGTATTAATGAAAATGGAAATGGAAATGGAGATACTGACATCTACCTCTACAAAATAGACGAAAACCTAAACGATGTCCCTTTCGACCCCACACCGCATAATTATGACAGCCTGTGCCCCGGGGGCATACAGTCTGGCAATATAGATTTGTCGGATTGCCTTGTGTGGACGAACATAGGGGATGCGCCCGGCCCGGCAAAGTATTACGAAAGCGTGAAATGGGTGCCCATAAAGGTTTGGCCCAACCCCACTTCCTCGGGGCAGGTAAGTTTTGGCTTTGAGAACACGGGGTATTTTTCGGTGGGGGCTGCGGCTGCCTATGCGCCCCCCTCAGTCCCCCCGAACGGGGG
>JAJRTT010000415.1 GCA_024278155.1 Bacteroidota bacterium
CAATGGTTCATATTTTCGGATCAAAGCTGATTCGGTTTTTTCCCATCCCGAAGGTTGCTCAATCCAATTCACCAACAGGTTTTGGTTTATCCAATCAATTATCTTGATTTCATCGTCCGTTGTGAACTTGTAATTTCGTTTGTTCTTTTTGTTGGCAAGGGAATTATAGGGAGACCTGAAGCCAAGTACTGCGCCCATGCTCCTGAAAAACGTGCCATGGCCGCTTGCCCGCAGTTCCTGGTTTAGCATCCTTTTGGAAAGTGATTTGGAAGCTATGCCGATATAGATAATATTGTGGCCCCTTTTTGTTAATTCAGAATTGAATGGCTCCGGAAGGGCATCAATGTTTTTTATCCTGATACAATATAAACCCGGTTTTGCGGGAACTAAAGAATCAATGTCTTTTGCCAATCTGAACTTTGATTCATCCATAAGGGCCTTATCCTGTTTTTCAGTATCATAATTTGGGTTTTCAATTATATGTCCCTTTGTCTTGCTTGAAGATCTAGGGGATCTCACTTCCGGTGCTGTCATCCCGCCTTTCAAACTTACAATACTCTTGTTTCTATCAAACAAATTGGAATAGTTCCTCGTCCTGCCATGTATTTGTAAAGCATCTATTTTTGAACCATCCTTTTTTTTGTAAGTCCCTGTCCTGTTCAATTCATCGGCAATTTCCTGTGTTGACATTGCATTGCCGGATGTTTCCAGTACTTCTGCTATTGCGTCATGTAAAGTCATAATATTTCTGTTTTTATTTATACTCCAGTTCCCAAATCTCCACTGCATCGGGGTCGGTATATTCAAGCCCGCGCATTTCAATATCTTCCAGAAAATCGTCCCAAGTATCCTCGTTGTCAATCTCATAACCGTAAGATGATTGATTTGTCCTTGTTGAAGAAAAATTGTAGTTACTTTCTTCATTGGCCGATTTAAGGGGCGTTGGCCGTTTCATTTCAGGGTTTTCGATCCACTTTGTAGGTGGGGGAGGCTGTTCGGTCAGTTCACTATATAGGCCTACTATAATTACAAAAATAAATGCCCCAAGTATAGTAAGTTGTACTGCTGTTCTCATAATTTTTTGTTTTTTTTTAATTAATGATGCGGCAAACATACAACCCCAAAGTGCAGCCTTTCTGCACCATAAAAAAATTATTTGTTTTTTTTCAGGGATTCGGAAAGGATTGCATGGATTTCACTTCTTAGGTTGTCGGGTTTCAATATGTGTATGTCTTTGCCAAAGCTGAGCAAATGGCTGATAAGTTCGGGGTTGATTATCAGTTCCAATTGAATGTACAGGCCCGTTTCATCCTCCGTAATTGTTTTTTGGGAAGGGTGGATTGGTTTGGTTTTAATGTATGGCGCCCGATTAGGGGTAAAATGGAGTTGGATGGTTTCTGTTTTGGCATTTTCGGGGAGGGTAATCCCAAGGATATTGTTAAAGTAGAGGCTTTCGTTAAATTGCCCGCTTTTTTTAAAAGCAATTCCTGACTCGGAAATTGATAATATCCTGTCGAGGGCAAGGTGGCTCATTTTTTCAAGTTTATCGTTAAAACCGATCAGGAACCAACGATTGTTGTATTCCTTGAGCAAATACGGGTGGATAAGCATTGGCAGATTTTCATTGCTTCCAAAGGGCCGGTAATTGACTTCGACGACCTGTTTGTCTTTAATGGACTTATATAGAGGCTTTATGAAAATTGTCCCTTTTGCGTTTTCCACTTTCTCAAAATCAATGATCTTTCTATTGTTGGCAGAATCAGTGTGCAGCTTCCCTTCAATCTTTAGCATCATTCCGCTCAGTTCTTCAAATAGGGGTATTGATTCAAACTGCCTGAAAAGGCTAATCGCTTCTTTAAGTTTGTTTATGTCTTTTTCGTTCAGGGGGGAATTGTTTATGGAGTAATTTGGGTCATCATAGGAATAATGTCCATCAGTGCAAATAATTGGCGCATCAAAACCCATAGGTGGCATACTCCTCATAATCCTTATGTCATCTTGTACGGTACGTTTGCCCACACCTTTGTATATGCCGAAATCTTCTTCCAGTTTTTCGGATATCGTCCCGATCAAATCGTTTAAGGTCCATTTCCTGGCTGTGTTTTTCAGGCAATTGTCGATAATACGGTAGCGGTAGCTTGTATTTTTGTTTGTGGCCATAAGGAAAGGATGTTTTTGTTGCGTTAAAGGTATAAAAAATAATGTATATCTTTGCAATATACATGAAAAAGGTTTTGCAACAGTGTACAGGTTTTGAATGGGACGATGGAAATTCAGAAAAGAACTGGATCCTTCATCAGGTGAGCCGAAGCGAAAGCGAGCAGGTTTTTTTCAATGAGCCGCTTGTGATTGCAGATGATGAAGGTCATTCACAAATAGAAAAACGCTGGTTTCTGTTGGGTCAAACCGACTCAAAGCGATTATTATTTGTTGTTTTTACTTTAAGGGGTGATTTAATCAGGGTTATTTCGGCAAGGGACATGCATAAAAAAGAAAGGAGAATATATAATGAGTTATAAAAAGGTGATACCAACATTTAAAAACGAAGATGAAGAACGTGTTTTTTGGGCTACTGCCGATGCCTCGGAATATGTTGATTGGTCGAAAGCCGGGAAACTTGTTTTCCCAAACCTTAAACCTTCCACAAAAACCATTTCATTGCGACTCCCGGAATTTATCCTGGACGAGCTTAAACTATTGGCCCATAAACGGGATGTCCCATATCAATCGCTTATTAAAATGTTTTTGAAAGATAGGATTGACAAGGAGTTGAGCTCAATTTCTTAGTTTCGATATCATGTTCAATCTGTCGGGATTCCTTCAACCGATATATTTGGTTTGCAACCAATAGGTGCAAAATGTCAGGGCTTGGAAGTTTGCCCTGGCAGTTGGAAACTGCCGGAGTGTCTGAAGACATCACAGATTTAATCTGTGATGGGCGATGTTAAAGTTTAAACCTCACCGGAAAGTTCATCTCGAAGCGTATTGGTTTTCCTTCTTTTGAAAGGGCGGGCATCCACCGTGGTGACATTTCCATTACCCTAAGGGCTTCATGGTCACAGGCTTCGTTAAAACCTTTTGCCACTTCAAAATCCGATAATGTA
>JAJRTT010000416.1 GCA_024278155.1 Bacteroidota bacterium
AGGCCAAGGGATTATAGCTTTAAGTTGAACAAGAAATTGAAGAAAGTTGCCCGTAGATCGGCCTTGTCATATAAGGTAAAAGACAAAGAGGTTATGATCCTTGAGGATTTTAACTTTGAGGCTCCAAGGACAAAAGAATTTATTCAGTTCCTGGAAAGCTTTAAACTCCAGGACAAAAAAGTTTTGGTTGTTGTTGCCAACAAAGCTGAAAACGTTTATCTCTCGTCAAGGAACATCGAAAAAGCAAAAATAATCGATGCAAAATCAGTCAATACCTATGACGTGTTGAATGCAAACAATGTGCTGATTTCAGAGAGTTCAGTGGCAGAAATTGAAAAGATTAATAAACAAATTTAAATAGCGGTAAGATGAATGTTATTCTTAAGCCGGTAATAACCGAAAAAATGACAAAGCTGGGCGAGAAATTAAATCGCTTTGGTTTCATTGTCCACAAGAAAGCGAACAAAGTACAGATCAAGGAAGCTGTTGAGGAACTTTACGGTGTGGATGTTGAATCTGTCAATACGATGAATTATTCCGGGAAAAATAAATCCAGAAACAGTAAATCTGGTGTTATTACAGGTAGGACTAATTCTTACAAAAAGGCCATCATAACTTTGGCCGAGGGCGATACAATTGATTTTTACAGCAATATTTAAGATAAATGGCTTTAAAGAAATTCAAACCGACAACCTCCAGTCAGCGCTTTAAGATAATAAGTGCTTTCGATGAGATAACTTCCTCCAAACCAGAAAAGAGTTTGTTGGCACCGAAGAAAAGAACGGGAGGTAGGAACAGTGAAGGAAAAATGACCATGCGGTACATGGGTGGTGGTCATAAGCAAAAATACAGGATAATTGACTTTAAACGTGATAAAGAAGGGATTCCTGCCACGGTAAAATCAATTGAGTACGATCCAAACAGGACTGCACGGATTGCTTTGCTTTTTTATAAAGATGGGGAAAAAAGATATATCATTGCCCCTCATGGCTTAAAAGTAGGACAGGAACTGCTTGCCGGAAAAGGCGTAACGCCCGATGTAGGAAATTCATTGTATCTCAGTGAAATCCCTTTTGGAACGGTTATCCACAATATTGAACTCAGGCCTGGACAGGGTGGGAAAATGGCAAGGAGTGCCGGTTCTTATGCCCAGTTGATGACAAGGGAAGGTAAGTTTGCCATCGTAAAGATGCCTTCCGGTGAAACCCGTATGATCCTTCAAACATGTAAGGCAACCGTTGGAATGGTTTCCAATGTTGACCATAGCCTTGAAGTCTCCGGTAAAGCAGGTCGTTCACGTTGGTTGGGACGTCGCCCACGGGTAAGGGGAGTTGTTATGAACCCGGTCGATCACCCAATGGGAGGTGGCGAAGGGCGTTCTTCCGGTGGGCATCCACGCTCGCGCAAAGGATTGCCTGCAAAAGGTTATATCACACGGGCCAAGAAGAAGAGTTCCAACAAGTATATTATTGAAAAACGTAAGAAATAATTATAATAACAGGTATTATGAGTCGATCGCTTAAAAAAGGGCCTTATATCCATTATAAACTCGAACAAAGGGTTTTACAGAACCAGGAAGCAAAGAAGAAAACCGTTATAAAGACATGGTCGCGGGCTTCAATGATATCACCTGATTTTGTAGGGCAAACGATAGCAGTACATAACGGGAATAAATTTATTCCGGTTTATATTACCGAAAACCTCGTTGGGCACAAGTTAGGTGAATTTGCCCCAACCCGTATTTTTCGTGGACATGCCGGCAAAAAAGACAAAGGCAAAAGATAACAACTAAGAAATTTTAGAAAAATGGGAGTCAGAAAACGTAATAAAGCTGAGGTATTAAAGAAGGCAAAAGAGAAAGTTGCATTTGCAAAACTCAACAATTGCCCTACCTCACCCAGGAAAATGAGATTGGCAGCCGGATTAATAAGAGGTGTACCTGTTGAAAAAGCATTGTACATTTTGAAGTTTTCTTCAAAAGAAGCATCCGGTAGATTGTATAAATTATTATTGTCCGCCATGTCGAACTGGGAAGCCAAAAACAAAGGAATGCGTATTGAAGATGCCAACTTATATGTGAAAGAAATTTCAGTGGATAGCGGGCGTATGCTAAAACGGCTTCAAACTGCGCCACAGGGAAGGGCATACCGGATCAGGAAAAGGTCCAACCATGTTACTTTAATTATTGATAACAAAGACGAAATTAATAAATAATAAACACTGATAATGGGACAAAAAACAAATCCGATAGGTCTTAGGCTGGGAATCATCAGAGGATGGGATTCTAATTGGTTCGGTGGAAACGATTATAAAGTCAAACTGGTAGAGGACAACAAAATCAGGAAATACCTGAATGCAAGGTTGTCAAAAGCCGGTATTTCAAAAATATTGATCGAGCGTACGCTTAAGCTTGTTACGGTTACCATTTTTACCGCCCGCCCGGGAATTATTATTGGGAAAGGCGGCCAGGAGGTTGATAAACTGAAGGAGGAATTGAAGAAGCTCACAGGCAAGGAAATACAAATAAATATTTCCGAGATCAAAAGGCCTGAGATGGATGCTGTAATAGTTGCCAATTCGATAGCCCGTCAGATCGAAGGGCGTATTTCCTACCGTAGGGCCATTAAAACTGCCATTGCATCTACAATGAGAATAGGTGCCGAAGGGATCAAGGTTCAGATTTCAGGAAGGGTCGGCGGTGCCGAAATGGCCCGTTCCGAATTATACAAAGAAGGGCGTATCCCTTTGCATACGCTTCGTGCAAACATCGATTATTCCCTCGTTGAAGCACATACTACTTATGGCCGTATTGGCGTTAAGGTTTGGATTTGCAAAGGGGAGGTTTACGGAAAAGTCGATTTTACCGAAATGTTTGAAGTTGACAAGAAAAAAGGTGCCCCAAGGGGAAAAGCAAAAAGGGGAAGAAGATAATTTTATTCGAAAACAATAAATAAGAGCAATAATGTTACAGCCAAGGAAAACAAAATACCGGAAAGTACAGAAGGGAAGGATGAAGGGCAATTCCATGAGGGGGAACCAATTAGCATTTGGGTCTTTTGGAATCAAAACTTTGGATACAGCATGGCTGACCGGAAGGCAAATTGAAGCTGCACGTCAGGCGGTTACCCGTTATATGAAACGTGAAGGCCAATTATGGATTCGCATTTTCCCTGACAAACCGATTACCAAAAAACCTGCCGAGGTAAGGATGGGTAAAGGAAAAGGTGCTCCTGAAATGTTTGTGGCAAGGGTTACCCCCGGACGTATTTTATTTGAAGCGGAAGGAGTGCCTTTGGACATTGCAAAAGAAGCAATGAGGCTTGCTGCCCAAAAACTTCCGGTTATTACAAAATTTGTAGTTAGAAGAGATTACGTTGAAGAAACAATTTAATTATAAACAGATGAAGCAAGAAGTAATCATAGAACTTTCAACCCCAGAACTTATCGAGCGTCTTGATGAAGAATCAAAACAATTGGTCAAGCTGAAGTTGAACCATGCGGTATCCCCATTGGAGAATCCCAATAAGATCAAAGTATATCGCAAGACCATTGCAAGGCTTAGTACCGAATTGAGAAGAAGAGAGCTAGAAGAACAAAACAAAAGCAATAATCAATAATGGAAACCAGGAAATTAAGAAAAGAACGGATCGGACTCGTCACATCCAACAAAATGGACAAATCCATAGTTGTGATTGTTGAACGGAAAGTAAAACACCCGATTTACGGTAAATTTGTTAAAAAGACCACTAAATTTATTGCTCACGATGAGACCAATGATTGCAATGAAGGTGATACCGTCAGGATAATGGAGACCAAGCCTTTGAGCAAAAATAAATGTTGGAGGTTAGTAGAAATCTTAGAAAGGGCTAAATAACATGATACAGCAGGAATCAAGATTAGCAGTAGCTGATAACAGCGGGGCAAAAGAAGTTCTTTGCATCCGCGTTCTCGGCGGCACAAAAAAAAGGTATGCAAGGGTTGGTGATAAAATTGTTGTTACCGTTAAAAACGCAATGCCTTCGGGAAATATCAAAAAAGGTACGGTAACCAAAGCAGTTGTCGTCCGCACCCGTAAAGAAAACAGGAGGGCCGATGGTTCGTATATTCGTTTCGACGATAACGCTGTGGTCCTGTTGAATGCATCAGAGGAGATGATCGGAACCCGTATTTTCGGACCGGTTGCCCGTGAGTTAAGGGAAAAACAATACATGAAAATTGTTTCATTGGCACCAGAGGTGCTCTAAAACGAGGAATTGATCATGCAGAAAAAATTGCACATAAAGAAAGGTGACACCGTCATGGTAATTTCCGGTGAGTCGAAAGGCCAGCAGGGGAAAGTACTTGTGATGGAAGCCGCAAAAAACAAGGCTATCGTTGAGGGCGTGAACCTGGTTTCGAAGCACACAAAACCCAATACGGAAAACCCTAAGGGTGGGATCATTAAAAAAGAAGCAGCAATCCATATTTCAAACCTGAAAGTGGTTGATGGTTCCGGCAAACCGACCCGTATAGGTAGAAGGCTTGACGAAAAGACAAATAAATTAGTTAGATATTCAAAAAAATCCGGGGAGGTAATCAAATAATGGAATACACACCGAGGTTAAAAGACAAGTATAGGGACGAAATAGTCCCTGCCCTGCGGAAGCATTTTAATTATAAATCGATAATGCAGGTGCCCAGGTTACAAAAGATTAGTATTAATCAAGGACTTGGAGAGGCGATTACAGATAAGAAACTTATCGATAATGGCATTGACGAAATGACTAAAATAACCGGTCAACGAGCAGTACAGACCCGATCGAAAAAGGATATCTCCAATTTCAAGCTTAGAAAAGGAATGCCGGTTGGGGTACGTGTTACTTTAAGGGGCAATCAAATGTACGAGTTCCTGGATCGTTTGGTTTCGGTTGCTATCCCAAGGGTGAGGGACTTTAGGGGAATTAGCGATAAAGGATTTGATGGAAGGGGGAATTATTCTTTTGGCATAACCGAGCAGATTATTTTCCCAGAGATTAATATAGACCAAGTGAATAAAATAAATGGAATGGACATTACATTCGTAACAACAGCCCCCACTGATAAAGAGTGCTTGCAGTTGTTGAAAGAATTCGGCCTTCCATTTAAAAATCAAAATAAATAAGTACTATGGCTAAAGAATCAATGAAAGCGCGTGAAGTGAAAAGGCGCAAAATGGTTGACAAATACGCTGAAAAAAGAGCTGAGTTGAAAGCAGCAGGTGATTATATTGCATTGCAAAAATTGCCAAAGAACTCTTCTCCCGTTCGTTTGCACAATAGGTGCAGCCTTACAGGAAGACCAAAAGGGTATATGCGTCAGTTTGGTATTTCCCGTATTAATTTCAGGGAAATGGCACTTTC
>JAJRTT010000417.1 GCA_024278155.1 Bacteroidota bacterium
CCCTTCTTCATCAAGAATATCAATGCTGACAAAATCATGGGCCAGTTCATAGATGTCCCAATATATTTCCACAGAAGTAAGGGTTATCCCGTTATCGTTTTCAAAAATGTTTCCGAGCCAGACATCCTCAAAGGGTTCGTTGGTGTAACTAAATGAAATGGTGTCGGAATCATTTTGCAGTTTGTTTTCTATTCCCGTTTCTGGCGCTAGCCATTCTACAAATACTTTATTGTTCCCCCCGGCAATCATTACGTTATATGCACTTAGGAATTCCTCTTCGAGAATAATCGTGCCCAGATCCAAATCCACATCTTCAAGCGTAATCATTTGCACATAGTCGTGATAGCCGTAAAGCTGCAATGTTATCGTGTATTCTGTGTTGCCATAAACATCCCCGACAGAAAATTCCCCAGCATCGTTCGATACACCTGAATAACTTCCATAGCCCGTTATTTCAACAGTAACCCCTTCGAGCGGCACGTCCGGTTCATTGCTTCCGTAAACTTCCCCAAATACCGTGACCAATGGGAGGGGATCGAGGTAAAAATCGAGCGTTTCGTTAGCTTCATCCAGGACAATATTCTGTGTTAAATCATTATATCCATAAGAAGTAGCAGTTATATCGTAAGTGTCATAGGGAAGTTCGGGCAATGTATATTCCCCATTTTCATTGGTTGTTTCCTCTATGCCAGCAACCTCCACTAACAAATTAGCATTCTCTATCGGATCGTTGTTCTCGTCATAAACCGTCCCACTGATCACACCTTCTTCGGCAAAGGGCTGGAACACGAATGTGGTGTAGGTATAATCGGTATGTTCGCCCCAGAAATCAGGTGGATTGTTTGGATCAAGGTCGTAAACATTGCTCAGCCTTAAACCTCTTACGGGCCCATTTGCATTGGTGGAATAAAACCTACAGGCAGTATAAGGCCATTCAGGTTCATATTGGTAATACTGAATAACAAGGTTCTTTGTCCCTGTAATTATGACCGGTTCGTCAAATGGGATGTAAACGGAATTAAAACCCGCATAAACCTCGATGGTGTCATTGAAAACCATTTGCAGTTCATCTGCCGGAACCCATCCCCCGGAAAGGTCTTCCAAATCGGTTTCTTTCAAAGATACCTGCAAAGGCAAGTATTGCCCAACAGCCATGAGTTCGTGGTAATAAAGCCTTACTCCATATAAATATCCATCCGTTCCCAATTCATCCTGATAATATATTTGTTGGGATATGTCGTCGGTACCAAGTGACCAGGTATCCCCTCCCGTGTCGAACGGGATATTTGGGTTTTCCTCTTCAGGATAGCCCACATCCGTTAACTGTACGTTCGATGAAACGGAAGAAACCGGGAATACCCTCGAAGTATTGTTTTTTTCCTGTTGGTCGATCGTATAATCAATGACTGCATAAACCTTGATGTTCTTTATTGCCTCAAAAACATATTCCACATTTATGGTGGCCTTTTCCCAGGCTTGCAAAGTAATTCCGGGTTGCTCGGCCAATTGTTCACCAGAATCGGTCATGATTTTCACGGTATAGGACCCACCATCCACTTGGTTTGTCCCATAATTCCTTACGGAAACATTAAATGAGTGAGGGGTATTGATAGGTGCCAATACTTCAAAATCAAAATCCTTTATTCCAAGGTCATTGTCAAAATGGTGGACCTTGGCCGTGGAGGTTATCATGTCCATGCTGCTAATGCCAAAACTTCCAAAGGTATTGTTCACAAACCCAATATAGTTTATGCCAGCGGCACCACTTATGTCAATGGTAACTTCCTTCCACGACTCGAGTTGGGAGTCAATATCCTGTATTAGGTTTATTTCGCCGGTTGTCCCGTTTTTCCAAATCAGTTTGTCATCATTTGTAAAGGCCATACTGTTATTGACCCAAAAAGTAACAATATCCCCGTTTTCTATGTTCAAAAGAGGTGTATATAAGGTATCGGAAATCGTACCAAAAATATTATTGTCAGTCATGGCAGTGTAATACCAATCTCCAAATGGGGCAGGGAAAAATTCCTCGATCAAGGGGTAATCATCCCCTTGCCACATTTCAGGAATATTCGTGCCTCCTTCAAAACTCTCCCACAAAACATTTACGGCCACCTGGGAGTTGTTCGTGTTATTGGAAAGATTTGCATCTGCACTGATATTCACCGTTGCCATAATTTCAGAATGGCCTTCGGCAAAATCAAATTGGCCAATATTAAAGTCCATGGATTCCCCGGGGTTCAGTTCGATTGAATTTGCGGAAAAAGTAATTTGTGCATCCCCGTTTACTTCCCATTCCACTTCAATGGCATCAATGGTATAATTGCCTTCATTGGCCACGCTTACAACCACGTCCTGAAGCCCTGCCGCCATTACATACCCTTCAGGCTCAATGTCCGTGAGGGCAGCATCTTTGGGGTTGCTCACATAATAGGTAATTTCGATTGAATCGTTGGATGGGTTGCTATCTCCGCTAAGCAGCAAATTTAAAGCAATATCGTAATCGCCCTGTGTTGCAAAATCATACTGGCCAACCGTTAGGTTTGTTTCTGAGCCAGGGGCAAGGTTCAGGTTCATGGCTTCATATGTGGTTTGTTGCACATCATTTACAAACCATTCAATATTGGCGTTATCAATATTTGCCGTTCCGAAATTATGCAAGGTAACGATAATATCTTCCGTGCTGGGAACAGGGTTAATTCCCGTGGGGTTAATAATTTCCGTTAAAGCACCATCAACAAAACTTGTTGGGGCAACCACCACATCATCGATCCACCATTTGTGCCAGTTGCTCGAAGCACCCTGGAACACAAAGGCAATATAAATATTCTGGCCGGCGACAGGGCTTAAATCCACAACATTTTCAACCCAACTATCTTCCACAAGCAAGGTTTCCACCATAGGGACAAAATCGCCATCGGCAGGATCGCCGCTCCCCATTGAAATATACACCCAGGCAGATGTATAATATTGTATGTCTTGTGATTTTTCAAAAAACGATAATTCGTAATTGGAGCCTGTTACGCTTATTTGTGGCGATACCAACCAGTCATCTACTGCATCGTTTTCTATTTTATGGGCAGCACAATTCCCGCCGTTATGGCCTAAATCCGCACCAAATAAGGTGCTGTGTACCCATCCTCCTTCTTCGTACTGGTAGTTGCTCCAGCCTTCTGCAGGCCAGGTTTCAAAAGTTTCGTTTATTGCTGTTGTTTGTGCGATAATGCCATTGAATGCAATGGCCGTTATCAATAATACGATCAGTTTTTTCATTTTTTGTTGTTTTTAGTGTTGTTGTTAATTATTTTTAAATTGAGTTTTTCCAACATTTTCTTCAATGCTTCTGTCTCTTCTTTTTTTCTTTTAAGAAGTTCCTCTATTTCAATTTCGCTTTCCTTATTGTTTTCTGCCTTCATCTCTTTTTCGATTTATTTTGCAATGGTAACGGCTTTGGCCCGCATACGCCCAATTTCCATTGTCACATTGATTTCACACTGCTGCACAAGGGTGTAACATTAGTTTCATAATTTTTTCAACTATCATGTTTACAGTAAGGTGAAGAGGTGTTTTTGTTTCTGAAAAAAGCAGTTTAAACCGGGGAACAAAGTGGTATTTTGGTAATTCGGGAAGCCCCGTTTACCAATCTTTTAAAATTGGGAAAGGTAATTTACCAAATTTTCGTCCGAATCCAGTTGCATCTTCTTCCTGAGGCGGAAACGGGCCATGTCGATACTCCTTACCGACTGGTAAGTAATGGCCGAAATGTCTTTTGTTGACATATTGAGCCGAAGGAAAGCACAAATCTTTTTTTCGTTGGGGGTAAGGTCAGGGAATTTCTCCATCAGGTTGCCATAAAAACTTGAATGGACCTCCTGGAACCTCACTTCAAATTCTTTCCATACATCCTTGGAAGAGTTGAGCAATAAGTCCCTGACTATGTCCTGAATCAACTTTTGGTTCTCTTTCTTGAAATTCAATTGCGATTTGGAAAGTTTTTCAGCAGTGGAAGTAATAAATTCGTTCTTGCTTACAAGGTACATCACATTTGTGGCCAGTTCCTTGTTTTTGTATATCAACTCTTGCTGAAGTTTCTCGTGTTCAAGTTTCAGGTTTTGGTTTTTCAGTTCCACCTTTGTGGTTTTGCTCTTTTGGTTCACAAACAACAGTATTGCAACAATAGAGACAGATATACCCAGGACTATGATCAGGATATAAATAAACTCTTTTCTTTGTTGGGCATTTTCCTTGCGCGTATCTTCAAGTTCTTTTTCTTTGAGTTTTTCATCAAACTCGAACTGCATTTCGAGCTGGGTGATTTTTTTAATGCTGCTTTCGTTCAAGATACTGTCGCCGTACTCTTCGTACATCTTGAAATACTCCAGTGATTTCCCAAAATCACCTTCCTCTTCATAAATCGCCGAAAGCTCGTAGGAACATATCTCTATCCATTTTATGTAATTGTTTTTTTCGGCAAGCAACAGCGATTCCTCCAAATACTTTATGGCTGTTTCTTTATGGCCAAGGTGAGAATGGACACGCCCCAGTCCAGCAACAATCCCAACGATTATGCGCGATTTTGGCCCATGGTACCCGGTCTCCTTTTCATCGTTTTGACTATTGGCTTTTTCATAGTAATCCAAGGCCTTATTATAATTTCCCTTGTCATACTCATAATTGCCCAGCTCAAGGTACATGGAGGCCACATCGATCTGGCTCCCGTTTTCCTTGAAAATCTCAAGTGCTTCTTTGAAATAACTTATTGCAAGGCTATCCTTTGAATCGGCAAGATAAATAGCTGCAATATTGCTTAAAGAAGAGGCCATGTCACCTTTTAAACCCTGGCCCTTAAACTCTTTGAAGGCTTTAGTCAGGTAATCTATCGCCTTTTCTTTTTCACCAAGAGTGCTATAAATTAAGCCAATGTTATTATACAAATGGGGCAAGATATCCTTGAAATCCTTTGCTTCACAAATTAGCAGACTTTTTTGATAAAAGGCAAGGGCTTCTGAATAATTGAATTGGGATAAATATATATTCCCAAGTACCATGGTAACCTGGGCAAAATCAAAATCCATTTCCAATTCTTCAAAATGTTTTGCAGCAAGGGTGTAATACTCCCTGGCAAGGTACAAACTATCTGAAACAACATAATAATCGGCAATACTTGCCGCATTTTCTGCAATCCCAAGATTATACTCTATCTCAATTGCAAGGTCGAAACCTTTTTTTGCATAATAAAAAGATGAATCGGGATATTTCTCTTTAAAACTTCTGGAAAGGGTATTGAATAAAAGGGACTTTTCCTTTTTCTCTGGTGTGCTTTTCAATTCCAACAACAAGCTGTCTGAAACCGGTACCGCAAATACCTGAAAACAAAACAGAACTGAAATTAAAAAGGAAATCAGCTTAAGGAATCTCATTGGTGTCACTTAATTGAGGAAACAGTTTTTATAATCCTCAAAATTAACCAATTTTTTTTAACACCAATTTTGAATTTCAAAAATACAGTCCAATAAAAAAATAAAAAAAGCAGCCCCATAATTTGGAGCTGCCCCTTTAAATAAAATTGGTTTACTGGATAACCTATCCCATCAGGTTATTTTGCGATAATTAATTTAGAAGAGGACACTTTGCTGCCAGATATAACACGAACCCCATATATTCCTTTTGGGATGGAATTCAAATTAATCTTCGAATGCATGTTTTCAATCCGTTCCTCAATAATAAACCGTCCATTCTGATCAACAACCTGAATTGTTGCGTTTTCAGCATTGTCAACATTAATATAGTCGATTGCCGGGTTTGGGTAAATATTGACATCGTTAAGATAATTATGCTCAACGTTGATCATTACCGAACCGGGTATTTGGCTTTGGTAAGGATTTTCAAAAGCGCCCAAAGGTATCTGTCCGCCCACGTTCAAATTGGGTTTCCAGTAATTGGTTTCATCGGTGTTCTCCACAATTCCATCCAAATCAAAATCACCACCCAGATAACCGGAATTCCCGAGGTCTTGTTTCCACACAATAGTTTCATCCGTATTCTCAATAATACCCGAGGCGTTACCATCACCGGCAACCATTCCCCAAATATTTGTGTCAAGTTCTTTATAACCGTTCACACCGCCATAAACTTTATCGGAACCACTCGTAAAGTCATACGCATATATACTTCCTGATTCAGTAAGTGCATTGGCCGACATAATCCCAATATGGTTGCGGTGGTAAACAACAGCGTAAAGGTTTTGGTTTATTGTAACATCAAAGAAAAGCCTGCTGCTCCCATTTAAGCCCACAATGCTTCCATCAGATAACAAGAAAGCTGCTTGTGAACCCACAACTGTGGCAGAAGTTGCATTTTCAGGTGCATCGGCATCCCTGAGCTGTACCAGAACCCAGTCAATTACTCCGGCTGGAATTGTGACTACGGTTTCAGTTCCTGCGTAAAACCAAACCGGGGTCCCTCCATAATATGGATCCTGGTTATAGGGTTGGTCATTGGGAATATATCCTCCATCCAACAATCCGGTCATCATATCATGGTTTGCCACATCATAAGGACCTTCAAGAAGAACAGTCAGGTCAATATTAAGTGCAGGGCTCATTACCACGAACTCCTGGATGTTCTGGTCCACAACGGTCACTGTTCCCATTGCATCGGCATAGCCTGCTTTGCTGGCAACGTAATCATAGGTCCCGGCTGCGTAGCCCGGAAGGACTGAAAGGCCGTCAAAATCGGAAGTGACGGTTGTCCCGTCAATGGTCACGTCAACCCCGGACATGCCCATCGGGCTGCCTTCGGCGGAGCACCAGAAGAAGATGTCATAA
>JAJRTT010000418.1 GCA_024278155.1 Bacteroidota bacterium
ATATTATAAACCAATTTCCCTTTTTCCCTGTCGAACCAAACATTAGAAATCATTCCGTTGACAGATGGGTCCGAACCTGTTGCAAGTACCGTGTGCCCAACAACTGTTTCGGTATTTGCATGCCCGTAATGGGCATTGGTGTACCACAGACCGTTATCCATTAAGTAGCGGAAACCACCTTCACCCATATTTTTTATGTATTTTCCAGGCAGATCGCCACGCAATTGATCAACGGTGATCTGTAGGATAAGCTTGGGTTTTTGACTCTGGGGAAATGCGGTACTGCCCAATAACAGGGCCATGGCTAATACTATTTTTACCCTCATTGTTTTGCTAAATTTTTCGGTTAGGTATTGATTGCTTTTTATGTGGTTTTAAAAATTCCATCCTGACTTTGTCAAGGTCAGGCCATTTTTGAATATTGTTGTCTTTTTGAATTATAATTTCTGATTTTTCACATAATACCTTGATCGCACCCGACAGGACATGAAACTCTTTGGTATGCAATAATGCAATTAACTTGTTTTCCGAATTAAATTCTACCTTGATTATGAAACTTTCATTTTCCTCAATAACAACTAAGGTGAAGGATTGTTTTTGCAAATCATGCTCAATCAATTCAAGGGATTGGGAAAGCTCCCTTCTCTTATGTTGTACCGGGAGGATATTAATTTTCAGTTTGATCATTATGGAAATGGAGTCTATATGAAAGTAGTATGTATTTATTGATTTTGATTCTCAGTACATTCGCATAGGCAAAGCCTGTGCCACATAAGAATATTTTCCGTAAAGCAATAGAAACCCGAATATTACAAAGATGGCGATTTAAAATAAGAACTATTAAAAAAGATATGAACCGTTAAATATAATGGTTTTCGTTAATATTAACGATAGGATGAAAACGAAAAGACGGAGTCAACATAAAGGTCTCAGTTTATCAACCTTCCGTATCCCCACCATGCAATCCCTCTTCGACACAAAAGGTTTTGCGATAGGTTTTGCAACAAGTTTAAAAGGTAGGGCGTTTAATCTCCAGTTTCCTCATCCGGGAACGCAAGGTTTCGGGGTGCATATCCAATATCCGTGCGGCACCTTCGGGGCCATCCACACGCCAGTATGTTTTTTCAAGGACTTTGATGATATAGTTCCGTTCGTGTTCTGCAAGTGGCAACAATTCTTCATCTTCTTCAAAACCCGGTTTAAGAATGGGCTCGACCGATAGCGAAGAACCATTTGAGATAATAACGGCCCGTTCGATGATATTCTCCAGTTCGCGGATATTTCCCGGCCAGGAATACTTTTGTAATTGCTGAATGGTTTTTTTGGAAATTCGTTTGATATCCTTCCCCATCGTTCGATTAAATATTTCGACGAAATGTTGTGCCAGCAAAGGGATATCCGAAATCCGGTCGCAGAGGGGCGAAATCGATATTGGGTAAACATTCAGGCGATAATACAAATCTTTCCTGAAAAGCTTCTTGCTTATCTGCTCTTCCAGGTTTTTGTTGGTAGCGGCAATAATCCGGATATCCACTTTTAAGGTTTTTGAGCTGCCCAACCTTTCAAACTCACCTTCCTGTATCACACGAAGCAGTTTGGATTGGAGGTCGATGGGCAGTTCCCCTATTTCGTCAAGGAATATTGTTCCACTGTTAGCAAGTTCAAACCTCCCGATCTGTTTATGCAATGCCCCTGTAAAAGCACCTTTTTCATGGCCGAACAACTCACTTTCGATCAGGCTTGCAGGCAGGGAAGCACAATTCACTTTCACATAGGCTTTGTTTTTTCTTTTGCTCCGCATATGGATGGCCCGGGCGAAAAGCTCTTTACCTGTCCCGGTCTCCCCTTCCAGCAAAACAGTCGTATCCGTTTCCGCAACTTGTTCAACACGGTAAAGAGAATGCATCAAAGCCTCACTTTTCCCGATAATTTCCTCGAAACCGTGCCAGCTTTCAATCTCCTTGCGCAGGTATATGTTTTCAGATTGCAACTGATCCTTTAAATCCTGCAATTCAACAATTGCAGAACGCAGCTTTTCTTCGGTTTCCCTTAGTTGGCTGATGTCAATGGCCATTCCTATCAAATACTCTTCACCATCTATAAGCGCATAATTGGCCGTATCGATGACAGGTATCCTCTTACCTGATTTTGTAAGTATGTTTTGTTCTATTGATTGTTCTTCTTTATCGGTAAATACCCTATTAATGGCATCAGAATTCAAATCCCATTCGTTTTCCGCCATGAAATCATACACGTTCTTTTTGTACAGTTCATCTGCCGAATACCCCAAGATCAATTCCAGGTTTTTGTTCCACAATACCAATTCATCCTGCTTATTGAACACATAAGCAAATTCGGGCATACTCTGCAAAACTGTTTCCCCTGAGAAAACCATCTTTTGATCGTTGTTTTTTGTTTTCGTCATCCTTAATGGAAAAGGATTACAAAAGTAATGAATTTGGGCGGAATGTTTTTCACGGCCAATAAAAAAAGCGGCCAAACATTTTCATGTTCAGCCGCTTTTCAGTTATATTTATAATGTCGAAAGTTAGCTTTGTCTGCCTGCTGGAACGGTCAGGGGCATGGGAGAGAGGCAAATCCCAATGCCGATTTCATCAGTAAACGGGGAACGCTGTTCATCGAAAACAAAAAACGGGCAAACATATTTGTTTGCCCGTTTTTCATTAGGAACATTATCCTCATTCTTATAGCTTCATGGTTATGCCAAGTCCGCCTGTTCCACCAAGGTTTCCGCCACCAAGTTCAAGGTACAAACCCCATTTCTCATTCCAAAACCAGCGGCCACCAACTTGCAGGCCCATGGCAAAGTCATTGGAAATGTCATTTCCCACCCCCAAAGCGTAACCGGCATTGGCACCTCCATATACATCCCAGGCATCTGGCAATCCCATAAGGTTATCAAAGAAATAATTACCTTTAACACCTAAGGTTAAATAACTTAAGTCAAAATTGCTTCCCGCAAAAGGAGCAATGGCAATATCGGTCGTAACAGGAATATCATAACTAATACCAATTAAACCAAAGTTCAATTGCTTGGTCGCTTGCGAAAACACAGAGTTAAAGGAGAATAACCCTGCCACTAAAAGTAATAATGTGATTTTTTTCATTCTATTAAAGTTTATAGTTAACATTGCTTTTATTGGGTGCAAAAGTACATAAATATATTATATGGGGCAATTCAATTTTTCCCCTTGCTTTTATTGTTTCACTCCCTGTGGCGCCCCTCCCTTTTCATCGTATATTTCACTTCAAAAGTGGGTTTGGCCCCTGTATTCTTTGGGGATTTTGCATCCGGGGCAAAAACCCTTATCCCGCTGGAATCACTCACACGGGAAAGGTATTCTTCGATATTGCTCCTCCTTGAGTTTTCAATCCGGGCCATCAATTGGTCAATCGCACTGGCTTCGATCAATTTCTCGGATGCTTCGCCAATATCCATGGAATCATGTTCCATTTTGGTTTCCAAACCCAGGAAACTGATAAACGATCTGCCATCATTCCTAAAATCTTTACCGGTCTTTTCTACAAACAACTTCCTGGCCATGTCAACGGCTATCTGTTGCTTTTCGATTTCCCTGTCGTTAAAATACACCAATTCGATATTGGAAAGTTGAAAGTGAACAGGACCGGAACCCGTGGTATCCGTTTGAAGGGTATCCAAGGATCTTTGATAAAAAGCAATTAAATCATCAAAATTAAACGATGAATCGTATTGGATAATATTTGATTTAAGGCCTTTCAGATAAAAACGCTCCATGACAAGGACGAAGTCTCGATACCCGTGGCAAAGTATTTTGTTTCGCCCCTCCAAAACACCCTGATATAGCGTTCTTTATATTTAAGGTTCACCCTTTCGCCCGACAAAGCAGCGGCATTCAATTTTTTAATCAAGTCCGGGTTTCCATCTTCTATTGAGAACGAAAAGGTTTCAGAAACCATGTTCGAGGATTTCATCGCACCAAATGTTTCAAGGTTCATCTGCCCTTCCCAT
>JAJRTT010000027.1 GCA_024278155.1 Bacteroidota bacterium
CCTGGGTTGGAACCCAGGGACGGAACAGGAAATATTTTCGATGGGTGAATTGGTCAAGGCCTTTGACCTAAAAAGGGTAGGGAAGGCCGGGGCCCGTTTCGACCCTGAAAAAGCAAGGTGGTTCAACCATCAGCATTTGCAAATCAAACCCGATGATGAACTTGCCGGTTTATTTCAGGATATCCTTTTGCAAAAAGGAATTGAAGCTTCAAAGGATTTTGTGGTTAAAGTTGTTGCCCTTATTAAAGATCGGGCAAATTTCATGAATGATTTTTGGGAACAAGCATCTTTCTTTTTTGAAGCCCCAAAGGAATATGATGCCAAAATGGTAAAAAAGAGATGGAAAGAAAACACCCCTGAAATATTGACAAAACTTATCTCGTCATTGAAAAATGTTGAGACATTTAATTCGGAAACCCTGGAATCACAAATTAAAAAATTCCTTGAGAGTAATGAGCTGGGAATGGGACAGGTAATGACTGCTTTGCGCCTGACGTTAGTGGGGTCGGGCAGGGGACCCGGGGTTTTTGAGATCATGGAATTACTGGGCAGGGACGAGGTCGTTCAAAGGGTCGATAAAGCATTGGAAACGATAAAGAAATAAGAAATCAAACACCGGACACCTTACATCGGTCATCCGGCATCAAACATAAACCTATGTCAACAATCACAATCGAAGGAATGGAATTCCACGCATATCACGGCTGTTTGCCCGAGGAGGCAATAACCGGAAATACGTTTATCGTGGATGTGTATCTGGAAACGGATACTTCAAAAGCCGAGAAATCGGATGATTTGAACGACACGGTAAATTATTCCACGGTTTATGAAATCGTGAAAAATGAAATGGCCGTTATTTCCAAATTATTGGAACATGTGGGCAGGAGGATATTGGATTCCCTCCAATCAAAACTACCGGAAATAGAATATGCCGAGGTAAAGGTTTCAAAAAAGAACCCACCCATTGGTGGTCAGGTTGAACATGTTAGTTTGATAATGAGCACGGATTAATGATCTGGCCCCCTTAAATTATTTTGCATTTTAATTAATAAAATGATTAATTTTGCATCCCGAAAAAATGGTACCGTAGCCAAGTGGTTAGGCGGTGGTCTGCAAAACCATAGACAGCGGTTCGAATCCGCTCGGTACCTCAAAAAAGCCCCGTATTTACGGGGCTTTTTTTATTGGGTCGTCCTTTCCTAAAAAACTTTTCTTTTCCGGGGAATCCATTGATGAAAAAAACAACTTCGATTCCATGTTTACCTAAAATCGCGGCGGAGCCCACTGTCCCTTGTTGGTGTTATCACCAACAAGCCCGGTTGGGCAAACTGCCACCTGACAGTGGGCGGAAACGTAAAAGCCGTTGGTGACAACACCAACGGGCCGCAACGGAATGTGAAAAGGCCAAAAAAACTTTTCATTGTTGAACCCTTTCAGGGTTCTTGAAAAATTTTGCCGTCATCCACGGGTTTGACCTATGGCTATTATTGTTTAATCCCTTCGGGATTGCATTGTCCGGTGGACAATAACAATAGTGGCGCCGTGAGCCCGTCTTACCGGACGGGTAGGTAGCGGAAACATAAAAGCCGTTGGTGTTTTCGCCAACGGGCCGCAAAGTATCACATTGTTTTCAATACCTTTATCGTTTCCACCATCATTTCCCCGTTAAAATCAAGATGAGTAACAAAACGGATTGTTTGCGGACCAAAGCCTACGGCAGCTACTCCTTTTTCTTCAAGCAATTGGAGGAACTGTTTATCCGTATATTTTTCGTTGAGCTTAAAAATAATGATATTGGTTTCGATGGGCATAAGTTCTTCCACAAAAGAACAGTTTTTCATCACCTTTCCAATTTCTTTGGCCCTGTCATGGTCATCCCTGAGTCGGGAAATATTATGATCAAGTGCAAAAATGCCAGCAGCAGCAAGGTATCCCGCCTGTCGCATTCCCCCACCGAATTTCTTGCGGACCCTTCGGGCTTTATGGATAAAAGCGGTATTGCCCATTAAAACAGATCCAACAGGAGCTCCAAGTCCTTTAGAAAGACAGATTGAAATGGAATCGAAAAGCACACCGTATTCTTCCGGGGAATCACCTGTTTCCGTAAGGGCATTAAAAAGCCGTGCCCCATCAAGATGAAATCCCAATTGCTGTTCCTGGCAGAGTTGGCTTATTTTTTCAATCTCTTTTATATCATAGCAACTTCCACCGCCTTTATTGGCCGTATTTTCAATGGAGACCAGTTTTGTCCGGGCGTAATGTTCATTATCGGGGTTAATGCATGCGAGAACCTGTTCAGCTGTAATTCTCCCCCTGTCCCCTTTTATCAACCTAACGGAAGCACCGGAATTGAATGCAATCCCCCCGCCCTCAAAATTATAAATGTGGGAAGTTTCATCACATATCACTTCATCACCGTGCTGTACATGCACGTTTATGCCAATTTGGTTGGCCATGGTCCCCGAAGGGGTGAACAAGGCGGCATCCATTCCAAACATTTGAGCTATTTTGCTTTCTAATTTCTTAACTGTTGGGTCGTCCCCAAACACATCATCGCCCACTTTGGCCGAAACCATGGCTTCCAGCATTTCGGGTGTGGGTCGGGTAACGGTATCGCTTCTTAAATCTATCATGGTATCTTTCTTTATTCGTCAGACCACTGTCCGTGCGCAGTCCATGCGCAGTTATTGGTGTTTGGTTGCGGCCACTATTTGGTATATTGATCAATCACCCGGCCAATAGCATCCTGGCAAACCGGGCAAAACTCCTGCTTGTTCCGGGTAAACATAATACAATCGGCATAAGGCCGGTAATATCCAAATTGCAAATAACCCCCACCCTCAAAAGCACCAACCTTTCCGGTGTATTTCATATTATCAAGAATGGCAGATGTTTCCTGTTTTTCCCTTTCAAAGAGGGCTTCCACCTCACTTTCCGGTACTTTGGCAGCCCGTAACTTTCGTCTTTCTTTTTGGATTTCATAACTCAGGCTGTCATATTTTTCTTTTTCCCAGGGAGTGGGGATGGGTGTTCCCGGTTTGATAAATTTCGCCCATTTCAGGTTTTCCTTGTCAAGAAGGGCAGTGATATTGGCTTCGTAAGGTTCCACCGTAATTTCGGTGGGTTGGTACGAAACATCGGAGGTGTAGTATTCATCGGCAAGTCCGGCGAGGTGATGGCCAAATTCATGGACGAAAATATAATCTGAGAATTTATTATCGGCTGCCACGGTGGAATAAAGCCGGTAAATCCCGCCACCGCCATAAGTTTCTTCGTTTATAAGGATAAACATAAAATCGTAGGGAACCGTGGAAGCCACATCCCTTACAGTTCGGTTGTCATAGGTAAGTGCATATCTTTCGGAATCGAAGGAACTATAGCTCACCGAAAGGGGAGTGCGTTTAAAAATCCCGGGATGGGGGCGGTTTACTCCCGTTGTCATCGAAGGGGTTTCAACGGCCCTGACATTGAAATCCGTTTTCCTTGAACGGTAAGGTTCAACGGCAAACAATGCATCGCACAACCTGAAAACATCATCATGGAATTTCTGCATTTCCCCTTTTGTGTAACCATCGCCCAGAACCACAATATCAACCTTTTCATTGGCCGGGCCATTTACTATATAGTCAAAGCTTGCCAGCCCTGAACCGTTTCTTGCCGGGTTGATATTCCTTGCCTTTGGGTCGATATCGGTTTCCCAAATGGTAATGAAATTATTCTTGCCGTCCCGCTTTTTCATTAATACCTTCACCGGGTTCAAAGGCCATGGAAAGCGGATGGATTCGTGGAAAGTGCCCCATTTTTCCTGAGCTTCCGGGATGCTTTGCCATTCACCGAAAATGCTTGAAAACCCACGACTAAAAAGAATTGCCCCGGATTCTTTGTCAAGCACTTCAAAAAAATAAAGGCCCTGGTTTAAATTGTCGAGCAAAATATGTTTACTTCCGCTCCATGAGCCATCATTGAGGATACGGTCAACGGCAAAGTGTTCTTCAGAGGCCGTTCCCGAATGGAAATAATCGAGCCGCATGGTTTTGTTTTCAAAATGTTTTTTGAAATCTACGTTGGATGTAAATTGAGCCTGAAGGTTCAGGGAAAGGATTAGGATGAGGGGGATGATTGTTTTTTTCATGATCAGCAAAATAAATAAGTTGAAATTGATGGATACAAATGTAAGGATTATCGGATAAATTTAACTTGAATCTATATCGCATCCCAAACCGGAACATCCAAAAACCGTGAAAGGATATTGGCGTTGCTACGGATACTTCCATCACTGCCATGGTCAATAACATTGATCCGCCTTGCATCTTTCATAACAAGGTTTAGTTCATAACTGTAATAGGAAGATTTTTTCCCGGAAATATATTCGGAAATCAGTTGGATTGCATGAATATCTTCCAACTTTATAAAAGCCTTGAGTTCCTCTTTGTCATAGACCATGTTAGGGGATTTACGGCCCTTCCAAAAAGATTTGAAGCGTTTGTCAAAAACAATGGGAGTTGTGCCAAAATAGAGCATAACACCGCCGGCAATTGAAAAACCGAATCCAATCAACAGAGGAAAGATTGATTCCAAATTTATCCCAAAATCACCTGAGTTGATTTTGGGGTAGGAGAACGCGATCATTGCCCCTGATCCAACAAGGATAAAAATACCGTAAAATAATTTAGCTCCCCATGATGCTTTAAATTCAATACGGTCGTTATTTATACGGACGAGTTTGTGGGTCCTGAAATTACTACCGCCACTTTTCAATGGTACCCATTGGGTTTGAATAGCAATTGGGTCATTAAAACGGGAAGTATCAAAAGAGGTGCTTTCACCTACCATTTTCCTCAGTTGGTTTATTAGTTTTCTGAACATGGTTGTTTAGGTTAAATGATCTTTTCTGATTTTTCCATAATAATATATGATAATGTAAGCTGGTTCAGAAGTCGGATGAAAGTTGTCATGTGACCGAAGTAAAGCTTCAGAAATACTATTGTATAATCGACAAAAAGCACCGGTCATCCGTCATCGGGCCTTAAAACTATTTTACAATTGGAGTTTGTTTTTCTTTACAAAAAAACAGTAATTGAAACCTCAAGATTATTGTTTTACCTTATCAATTTTAACGACCCAGGCATATTTGCAAGGTGGTCGTTTCCTGAATTGCTCCGGGATTTCTACCATAAAACCTTTGCCGACTTTTTCCCATTTCAGTTTATGGTCAATACCAAGCAATGTCAAATTTGCATCTTTGGCCGGGGAAATGGAGGACAACCAAATCCTGGCCGGCATTTCCAGTTCATCTTCTTCGGCGAGATAGATTGCATAAACGTTATTTCCTTTTCTAGTGAGGCAAACCTTGCCTTCTTTATATGGGGCGATTGCACGAGTGCCGTAAATGGCTTCGCTGTTTACCTCCATCCAGTCGCCGATTTCCTCCAATAGTTTATAAGCTCCATCATGCCATTTTCCATTGGGGCCGGGTGCTATATTATAGAGCAGGTTTCCCCCTTTGGCCACAATGTCCACTAAAAGGTGAACCGCCTTCCTTCCGCCCATATAGGTTGCATTGGGAACCCATGACCATCCTCCACCGGCAATGATGCATGATTCCCAGGGATAGGGCAAAGCTTTTTCAGGAACACGGTTTTCGGGGGTGAGGTAATTTTGGTTTTTGCCATAAACAGCCCGGTCAACCACAATAAGTCCGGGTTGTTTTTCTCGGGCGTTCTTAACCAATTCATCCATAAGGATATCCTGATTTACAATGGTGCTTTTAAAAAAACCGGATTTTGTATC
>JAJRTT010000419.1 GCA_024278155.1 Bacteroidota bacterium
GCTTCCGCAATTGACGGATTGGGAATGGGGCTTGGGTTTGCCTTTGCACTTACCCTGCTGGGCGCAACCCGTGAAGTCCTTGGCAGTGGTGCGGTTTTCGGGTTGAAATTTATCCAGGGTGATGGTATGTTGGTGTTTGTGTTGGCACCTGGCGCTTTCATCGCTTTGGGGTACCTTATTGCCATGATCAACAGGTTGAGAAAGGCATAATTTGATTTATTGGAATGAATTGTTATTTGCAGAATTTAATATCATAAAGACATGACTTATATAATCATCATCATCAGCGCTATTTTCGTAAACAATATTGTCCTTAACCAATTCCTGGGCATTTGCCCTTTCCTCGGTGTTTCCAAGAAAATACCCACTGCCATTGGAATGTCTGGCGCAGTATTGTTTGTGCTTACCCTTGCAGTCCTTGTTACCTGGCTGATCCAACATTATGTGCTCGATGCTTTGGGCTTGCAGTTTTTGCAGACCATTACGTTTATCCTTGTGATTGCCGCACTTGTTCAAATGGTGGAAATAATCCTGAAAAAAGTAAGCCCGTCCCTTTTTCAGGCTCTCGGGATTTTCCTCCCGTTGATAACCACAAACTGCGCTGTCCTTGGGGTTGCTATTTTGACCATTCAAAAGGACTTTAACCTGCTGGAGGGAATTGTGTTCGCCATGTCCAACGCTATTGGGTTCGGATTGGCACTTGTTATCTTTTCCGGCATCCGCGAACACTTGGACTTGATGGAAGTCCCCAAAGGGATGCGCGGTATCCCCATTGCACTTATCTCTGCCGGGATACTCGCCCTCGCATTTATGGGCTTTTCCAATCTGGTATAGGAAGCGCTTCCAAATATCATCCTTTTCTTATTGATGCAGGTTTTGCAGATGGTTGGATTCGTCCCTGATTTAATCAACTTGTTATTTTCTATGGTTTCTATTACCTTTGGAGGTTGATTCGATAACCGCAAGGTTTTTTCCGGTGCCGGTATTCAAATCATCGATAAGGTTAGGTTTGAATTAAAAACTAAATCATGAATAAGTTTATTTACCCCTTCGTCTTTTTTTTTATAGTAACCCTGGCAAATGTACAAGCCCAAAAAGCTTCCATCGAACTGGTTTTTTCCTCTGTACTGGGTTCCATGCCCATAAGCAGTGATAGTTATACGGTGACGAACCTTTCCCAGGGCGGCGATACGGTTTTGTTTTATCCCGATACGGTACTTGTTTTGAATTATGTGGGTTTTCAGGATAATTTTGCAGGGAATGAAAGTATCTTTTCGGTTTCAGGGAGTTTCCCAAACCCGGCAAAAGAACAATCGAAGTTTGAAATTTTCATCCCAAGTTCGGGTGAAGTACAAATACGTGCTGTGAACCCATTGGGTCGGCAATTGGCTCTTTACGGAAATGAGTTAAACAGTGGGAGGCATTTGTTTTCTTTTTTTCCCGGGAAGGACCGCTTTTATATGATTGGGGTTTCGTGGAATGGGATGAACCAAAGTATTAAGGTTATAGGGGACAATTCAACCTTTGCGGAAAAATGCGCTTTAAAGTATGAACATCCTGTGGAATCGTCTCCTGTTTTGAAATCAGGGGATGCCAAAAATTCGTTTGGGTATAATTACGGGGATGAGTTGCTGATAGTTGGCAATTATGAGGGTTTGGAGTCGCAACTTAGGGATATCCCAACTTCAAGCAAAACCTATCAATTCCAATTCGGGAAGAATATCCCTTGCCCTGGCACACCAACAGTAAGTTATTTGGGGCAGGTTTACAATACTGTACAGGCCTATAATCAATGCTGGATGAAGGAAAACCTGAATGCTGGTTTGATCCTTAACGGGATTTTTGACCAGACGGATAATGGTGTGATTGAAAAATACTGCTATGAAAATGACCCGCTGAACTGCACTATTTACGGTGGTTTGTATCAATGGGATGAATTAATGGATTATGTCCCTGATGGTCAAAAGGGGATTTGTCCGGATGGATGGCATGTCCCCACGGATGCCGATTGGAAAGTCCTGGAAGGGGCCGTTGATTCTGAACATACAGTTGCGGATGAAATCTGGGATCAGGAAGATTGGAGGGGAAACGATGCAGGAGGCAAATTAAAGGATACGGGAACGCAGTTGTGGACGCCCCCAAATTCCGGTGCAAACAATGAAAGCGGCTTTACCGCAATACCGGGAGGGTTCAGGGATTATGCGGGGAACGGTTTTCAGGGAACAGGATATGGAACCATTTTATGGTCTTCCACCGAAATGGATTATTTCTCGGCTTGGGCCCGAAACCTGAACAACGAACATGCGGATGTTGGGAGAAGTCAGGAAACCAAGACTTTTGGCTTTTCGGTACGTTGCATAAAAGATGAGGAGGCTAAATAAATGAAGAGGATTGTTATAGAATTACTTGCGGTCAGTTTGATTGCATTTTCCCTTTTTGCTTGCAATGATAAAACCAATGAAGTAGTTGTTTACACTTCGGTTGACCAGGTTTTTAGCGAGCCTGTCCTCATGGAATTTGAGATGGAAACCGGAATTGAAGTGAAAGCTGTTTTTGATACTGAAGAAACAAAGTCAACCGGGGTACTAAACCGCTTGATCACAGAAAAGGACAATCCACAATGTGATGTTTTCTGGAGCGGGGATCCCATGCGTGCCGATGTTTTAAAGCAAAGAGGGATAACCCGGGCTTATCGTTCTGGAGAGACAAAGGGTATTTCCCCGGTTTTTATCGATAAGGATTACAACTGGATCGGCTTTTCTGCCAGGGCAAGGGTTTTGTTGGTAAATACGGATTTGGTCAGGGAGGAAGATACTCCCAAGTCGATTTTGGATTTGACCAAGGAAAAACACAAAGGCAATTTTGCCATTGCCAATCCATTGTTCGGGACCACCTCCTTTCATTTTGCCGCTTTGTTTATGGAGTTGGGCAACGAAAAGGCAAAGGTGTTTTTAAAAGGTTTAAAGAAGAATGATGTGGTGATCGCTTCGAGCAACGGGGACGTGAAAAAGAGAGTTGCAACGGGCGAAATTGCGATGGGCCTGACCGATACCGATGATGCAAACGAGGCCATTAAGGAAGGATCGCCGGTAAAAATGGTTTTCCTTGACCAGGATGGCTTTGGGGACCTCATTGTGCCAAATACGGTTTCCCTGATTAAAAATTCACCCAATAACGAAAATGGGAAAAGACTAATGGATTTTTTGTTGTCACCAAAAACAGAAAAGATGCTTGCCAAAAGTTGTGTCCAGATGCCTTTGCACAAAGATGCCCCGGTTCCGGCAAATGTCCCCTCGCTCGATAACATTGTCCCTATGGCCGTTGATTATGGGGCCATTGCCAAAAAATCAGAGGAAATAAAACTGTATTTGAAGGAGTGGGTGGTTGAATGATAATATGGGTCTGCCGTCATTGCGGAGCATCAATAATTAGGGAGGTGAGCAAGGAATGCTGAAGCAATCGAATAATTATGAAAGACAGCCCAAATAACAAACAGATTGCCATGTTCCACCACCTCATTCCAGCCCGATGGCCCGCATTGACGGTTATAAAAAACGACAACAACTAAATTGAACAACCAATCAAAATACATATCTGGGTTTGCAGCGATTGTTTTTGGTGCGGCCGTTTTGCTTCCCCTTGTTTCATTGGTGTTCGGTTCCCTATTCGTGGAAGGTGGACTTATGATAACTAATTTCACGGAGATTTTTCAACAGCGGACCGTTTTGTTGAGTATCCTGAACAGTGTGATTATTTCTATATTGGCAAGTTTTGTTTCGGTGGCCATCGGTTGTTGTTTTGCACTCCTTTTTACGAAGACCGATCTGCCTTTCAGAAAGGTTTTGTTTTTTCTGTTACTGCTCCCTTTGTTGTTACCGCCTTACATTGTTACCGTGGCCTGGACGGATGTGTGGCTTTTTCTCGGCATTTCAAAAAACCTGGTTTATGGTTTACCGGCTGTGGTTTTTATCCTGTCAACCATATATGTTCCGCTTGCGGCTTTTATTATTTCAGGGAGTTTGAAGAATATCTCTGCATCCATTGAAGAAGCGGGTTTGATGATGACCGACTATAAAACCCTCTTCTTTAAAATCATACTTCCGCTTTTACGGCCAGCCTTGTTTTCGTCCTTTATCCTTGTTTTTATTTTATCGGTTTCCGAGTTTGCCGTTCCGGCCTATCTCTCGGTAAATGTGTTCACCACGGAAATCTTCACGCAATTTACCGCCTTTTATGATTATTCTTCGGCCATATCTTATGCGCTAATCCTCACGGCCATTTGTTTGCTGCTGATCCTTCCCGAGAATCATTATTTGTCGAAGGCCCCGTTTGTTTCCTTCGGTAAAAAATCGTTCCGGCAACTGACTGTTTCCCTTAAAAACAAAAATTTTTGGTTGATTATTGGTTTTGCCTATATCGTTTTTGTTGTCTTTCTGCCAATAACAATGCTTGTGTCTCAGTGGTTAATTGGAGATAGTATCTCATTTGTTGACATTGTTGAGTTGTTGTTTCCCGCCTTAAAAGATAGTTTGCTCCTTTCGGTTGTTGGATCCCTGCTCGTGACCCTATTGGGGTTTGCTTTTGCGTTAATGAGCGTGAAGTATAAAACCAAGGCCATTGATTCCATATTGTTGTTCGTGTTTGCCATCCCTGCAATCGTTACGGGCATTGCACTTGTAAAGTTTTACAATTCGCCCATGTTGAATTTTGTTTATGGCACATCGCTTATCATCCTGATCGCTTTTGTTGCCCGTTTTCTGTTTGTTTCACAAAAAATAATTGCGGGCGGTTTGATGCAGGTCCCTGACTCCTTTCGTGAAGCGGCTATAATAATGGGCGCACCACCATTTTATACATTTCGCAAAATCACTTTCCCACTCCTTGCAGATGCGCTTTTTACGTCTTTTTTCATAATTTTGATTTTTTGTGTTGCCGAGCTTACAACGGTAATCATGGTTTATCCCCCGGGGACTTCATTTTTGCCCGTACGGATTTTTACGCTGATGGCCAATGCGCCACAAAGCACGGTAAGTGGGATGTGCCTCGTTGCCTTATTGTCCACTTTAAGCCTGATAACGATAATGATGGGAGGAAGAAAACTGTTAATCAACCAACAATGGAAAAGAACCCAATAATAGAATTTGAAAATTGCACAAAGAGCTTTGGTGAGCTTGTTGTCCTTGACAATATTTCCTTTTCGGTAAAGGGCAATTCGCTTATTTCTGTTTTGGGGAAATCGGGCAGTGGGAAGACAACTCTGATCCGTTTGCTTGCGGGATTGGATAAGTTGGACAACGGGACAATTCACATTAATGGTGAAAAAGCAACAGAAGGAAATCGCATTCTTGTCCCGGCACGAAAACGGAATACTGGTTTCATCTTTCAGGATTTGGCCCTGTTTCCGCATTTTACCGTATTCCATAATATTGCTTTTGGCTTGAAAGTAAACAAGGAAAACAATTATAAGGCAATTGTGGAAGGGGTACTCCGGCAGTTTGATATTATAGGATCGAGAGATAAATACCCCAACCAACTTTCCGGTGGGCAACAACAATTGGTGGCACTTGCACGGACTTGGGTCTTAAAGCCGAAAATCCTTTTGATGGACGAACCCATGGCAAACCTCGATGTGAAACTGAAAAAGCAAATCCGTTTGAAAGTAAGGGAACTGATGAAACAGAGAAATGTGACCGTGTTTTATATCACCCACGATCACCGTGAAGCCCTTGAACTTAGTGATAAGATCCTTTTGCTCAATAATGGGAAAGTTGAGTTTTATGGTGAATCAGGAGATATATTAAAATCAGACAGTACATATGTGAAAGAGTTTATTGAAATATAGAGCAATAATAAGGAAAGACATAAAAGAAATATAAGAAAAGGTTTTTACAACTTTAGTTATTTAAGAAGGATTAGAAGCTTTTATGCCCTTTTGTGATAAAAAAAAAATAACAAATCCTTAATATTTATTTTTATGAAAAAACAAATCATTTTTGCAATTGCAATCTCCATGATGATTGCCTGCACCAATTCATCCTCAGCAGATGGCAATGAAAAATCAGTAAGTACTGAAAACAGTGAACAAATTTCTGTTCCTGAAAAACCACAAACCGGAGAAACAGTCGAAACGCTATTTACATTTGATGATGAAGAAGTTGGTGAAATGCCAGCTAGCTGGTCAAATGCTTATACTGGCAAAGGTGGCCTTGGCAAATGGGAAATCGTGGAAGGCAACGGCAATAAGGTGCTAGCCCAGGTTTCACAAAAAAACGGCGGTTACCATTTTGATGTGATCGTGAAGGATGATACGGATTATCAGGATTTGGAAATCGAAGTGGATTTTAAAGGTGTGAAGGGGGACGAAGACCAGGGGGGCGGCCCTGTGTGGCGGTATCAGGATGCCGATAATTATTACATTGCCCGAGCCAACCCACTGGAGGACAACTACCGGGTTTATAAAGTGGTGGACGGTAACCGGAAACAGTTGGCAAGTGCTAAATTTGATATCCCGTCAGGGGAGTGGCACAAGATTAAGGTCAGGGTGATAGGAAACCACATCGAGTGTTTTTATGATGGGAAAAAATTCCTTGACGTGAAAGACGGTACATTCAAGGACAGCGGTAAAATTGGCCTTTGGGTAAAAGCCGATGCGGTCACATGGTTTGATGATTTAAAGATTGTGAATTTGAAGTAGGGCTTAAATTGGCAGTAAAACAACGTCCTGACAGTTTTTCGGATTTATAATCCGAAAATAAGAAACAAGGGTTTTTAATCCCGGAATATTTCCGAAAACCACCGGATTGAAAATCCAGAACTGCAGAGGTTTTGTTATTGAGACACTACTTATTATACATTATTTTGAAGGCTTTGCGGTTTTCGCCAATGGTACAAACGACGAGGTAAATCCCTGGTCTTACCTTTGTTCCTAGTTTGTTGTTCCCATCCCAATTGTAAGTGAATTCACCATTTGTTTCGCCAATGAAATCAAGTGGTTTTATTAGTTTTCCAGCAATTGAATAAACCTGGACTTGGGGTGTGGCATTCTTTTTATGTATTATTACGTTTATTCCGATGCTTTTGGAAAAAGGATTTGGGCCTCCCGATATGGAAAAAGCCCCTCCTGCCTGGATTTCGGGGTAGCCCGGCATCCAGACATGCTTTTCGTCGTGCATATAGTAGATGTCGGAGTCTAAGTCCATCCACACAAAATCAACAAAAAGGGGATCGAAATGCTTGTAGGCAATATTGGGGTATGAGATCATGGTGCCGTAAATCGTTTCCATATTGTACTGGTTATACCATTGCCCATAAGAAAAATTGTGATAGAGTGTTGAATTGCTTAGGTACAGATAGCTGTAGCCTATTGGTGGCGTTACATCGTCAGTGCAAAAATAATCAACATTTTCAATTCCAATATCCGCTACGGATCCATTTTGGTAATTATCGAACATGGCTTCAAATTCCATTAGATTAAGGTCTGTGTCACGATATAAAAACCGGACACCATTATATTCATCATCAAATTCAAATAGGGAATTAAAAGTGATATTAGGCTGGGAACCTTTTGTGGATAACAAGGTGTCATAGGTTTCCATTAGGTCTTCCGACCAGAAAAATTGCAAGGAATCACTCGTGAAATGCAAGGCAAAAAAGATTTCGTCATTCAGATATTGTAAATGGTTGGCAATGGCGATATCGTAAATATCCTCTTTTGTGGCTATTGTTTTCCGGTCGCTGACCGTATCACCGTTCACACGGCAATAAACCAGGTCCTTTCCGGTTTCAATGTTTTCCTGTATCCAAAACACATTCAGGTTTCCGCTACTGTCAATATCGGCAACAGGGATTGTGCAAGACCCACCTGAATCATTTAATATGATGGGTTCTGTCCATTCAAAAAAGTCATCGGATGACATATGCATGATCTTACGGACTTCGTCATTTGAACGGTAAATTAAATGGATTTTCCCTAATTCAGAGATTGCCAATGTAGGGAAAGTCCCGGCTGTGATTGGCTCCGGTGTATTCCATTCACCTTGATCGGCATTGAGCATTACACCTTTTACTACTCTATGCGAATCCATGAAATCAGTAAATACAACGTAAATCTGATCTTCGGCATTGCGTACGATTTTTCGTTGGCTGTGATAGGAGGTTGCCCAGTCTATATTGCTTGTTGCGATCAATGTTTGGGCAATTATCCCGGATGAAAAAAGAATTGTACAGATAAAAAGGATGGGCTTTTTCATGACTTTGGGTTTTAAAATGTATTGTTCGGTTTCATTGTCGTGGGAAACAATATTTAATCAAAGACAAGATTTCCTGTGGAATGGTTTTCAGGGCTTGGCTGTTTTTTCGGATAGATAATGGCTTATTTTCAAATACACGGATTGAAATCCTGTATCCCATTGGTTTTGTGTGTTCAGATGTTTGTTGATTGTTGTGTTTTCGATATATTTGTTTTTGGTTTTCGAGTTTTGAATTTTGAGATTTGAGTTTTGGATTTCGCTTTATGCCCCTTCCACCAATAACCCGAACAAATCGGAAAGCGGCATCCCGTAACTGTTTGCCACCTGTTTTCCGCATTGGGACACCCAAAGATAAAAAATGAATATTGATTATCAATAACTTGTGTGGGTGTCCCGAAAAAGTGCGGAAAACAGGAAGGGATCGATACCTGGTCGCTATCGGTAGCATTTGGCAAAGAGTTTTGATGAATTGAAAATGGTTTTGCGTTGTAATTAAAAATGAAAGCTTTTATTTTGAATAAATATCGTGCAAATTTCAAACTCTTGAAAATATTTTTGATTTTAATTTTGGGGTTCTTTGCTACTGTTGGGGGTGCACAAGATCCGGAGCCACGTCCGTTATCAGCGATCCCAACAAAAGGTAATTTTGCCATAATATCCTACGGTTATTCAACCGGAATATATTGGTGGACAATACCTTACCCTTCGAAGACCTGAACGCCAATTTGAACAACATTGTTTTTGCCTATGCACGGAGTTTTAAGCTGGGTGCAAATAGATGGGCATTTAGGGCTGCTTTTGCATACAGGATAAAAACAAAAATTAATTTGATAAAAAAAACTTTATTCATTTTTCTCCTGATAATTGCCAGTAATTCACTTGTATTTGCTGGGGATTTACCGTTGTCAAGACCCAATAGCGACAAAGGGCCAACAAAAATCCTGATCAGTTTATACATAACCGATATTGAAGGCATTGATAACAAAGACCAGAGTTTTACCCTTGATGTGATAATCAGGTTAAGTGGAAGGATAAACGCTTGGCATCAGGGAAAGGGCCGATACCCTTAAATGAGGTTTGGCAGCGCAATGTCCAGATTTATAACCTCCGTGGTGTGGGTACACGTTTTCCCCAAGTTGTTACAATCCTTAATGATGGAATGGTTCAATATACACAGCGGTATTATGCGACCCTGGCCAGTCCTTTGGATTTCAAGAATCTCCCCTTTGACGTACAAACTTTACCAATTTCATTGGTTTCATTTGGGTTTTCGCCCAAAGAGGTGGAGTTGGTCTTTGAAATGGCCGGAGGTGCAAAAAAGTTTTCAATCTCTGATTGGCATGTTGAACCAATTGGTCCCAAGGTCTCGGAATCCCGGGCAAATTTATTCGGTGGTTCCTCTGAAGATATCGTCAGGCCAAAACTGGATTATACATTCAAGGCAAGCAGGTTCATCCATTTTTATTGGTGGAAAGTATTGGCACCTTTGATGGTCATCCTTTCCTTTCCTGGGCTGTATTCTGTATCGACCCTTCCCAGGTCGGGGCGCAGATAGGCGTGACGGGCACATCTGCCCTAACGCTAATTGCTTTTCTTTATAAGCTTGAAAACATTCTTCTGCCCGTTTCCTATTTGACCCGGATGGACCATTTTATTTTTACACCACTTATCCTGGTCTTTATCGCGTATCTTGAAGCATTGATTAGTACCACTTTTGCTCTTAAAGGAAAGAAAAAACTGGCTTCGAACCTGGATATGGTATTTCGGATAATGTACCCCGTGTTGTTTCTTGCAATTATATTGATTTATTGGATATAATAAATACCTTGAAACACATTGAGGAATATAATTAAACATATCATTTCTTGTGGAAACGGAACAGGAAGTAATGTTGACGAAGAGGTAGAGTGTGTTAGGTTTTGGTGGATTCGGGACAGCTTTCATATCAACCAACGATTTGGACAAAAACTCAAACGCCTCGAATGTCGATGAAGGTTTTAGATATGTTATTGCCCGCCGGCTCGGGTTAAAAATGGGTGTGGATGTGTCGGGAGGCTATAAAGGTGTAGTATTTTACATTGTGGGGGCAATTCATGGATGAGATGATTACCTTTGCTGAAAATAATTTTAATTTAAAAATAAGAAATGATGAAAAAGTATTTACTGATAATTGCATTATTAATCGGAGGACTTACTACACAATCGCAGGTGCTCATTACTTTGCTTTTGGGTGATAAATTGAATTCCGATGGCCTTGAATTTGGCCTTGAAGGAGGTGTGAACTGGACCAATATATCCGGTATGGAGACACAGAAGTTCGCCCAGAAATGGAACCTGGGCTTTTATTTTGATATCCGTTTGAAAAACCAGTGGTCACTTTCCACAGGTACCTTGGTCAAGTCCAATTTTGGGGTTGATAAACTTACGGATAATGACATGAATGCACTCGGTGCAACAATCTATGTGAACAATGATGGGGAAGCTATCGAAGGTGATTATGGCCAAAAGGTAAATGCTTTCATGGTCCCTCTTTTAATCAGGTATAAATTCAAAAACCACATGTACGTGGAAGCCGGGCCACAATTTTCGCTCATGTACAAATCATGGGTCGAACTGAATGCCGATGTGGATGGCCGGGATGCCATTTTTAAAGAATACAACAAAGAAAAGATCAATAAGGTGGATGCCGGTGCCATGGTGGGGATTGGGTATAAATTGCTGAAAGGGACGGGCTGGACATTTGGGGCGAAATATTATTATGGCTTTGTGGATTTGTTCAAGGATATTTCCAATACGAAAAACAGCTCGATCCACTTGATGCTTCAAATTCCGATAGGGGCGGGAGAAAAAGCCCAGAAAAAGAAAGAAGATAAAAAGCAAAAGAAAGCAGCAAAAAAAAATAATGGGTAATACTGGGGCCATATTGTTTTAGGGTTCAACTGTTCCATGATCCGGCAATTCAAAAACAAAAGAATTAATCTATTCAATAATTAAATATTAATATAACGAATGAAAAAAGTTTACAAGTTATTTATCCTGGCTTCAACGATCTGTTTTACAATGGGGCAGCAAAGCCAGGCGCAATATGTAACCACAAAAGTGAAAACCAAACACCAGGCTTATACCGATAGCCTTAAACAAGTGGAATATGACTACCTGTTGCCCATATTGGGCCAGGGGGCTTACAGCAAAGGATTTGATATCCCATATCCCATGGGTATAATGGGGAATTTCTTTTGGACAAAACAGGATATTTTAATCGACAACCTGCAATTGGGTTTTTCAGGCCCTAACAACAGTTTTGACCTTCAACCTGTTGTTGATGAAAATGGAGAGGAAATCTTGGGCTTTGGCCGTAATTTCAACGAATCCTATTCCGTAAATGTGAGGCCTGATATATGGGTGTTCCCGTTTTTGAACGTGTATGGGATTTTTGGTTTTGGACAATCACATACCGAAGTGAACATTAACCGGTTGGGGAACCGTGAATTTGATATGACATCCGTTGTCGATCAAGGGATAAGTACTGTCGGGTTTGGTGTAATGGCGGCAGGTGGAGTTGGCCCGGTTTGGTTCTCGGGCGATTTTAATTTTACATGGAACAAGCCTGAACTAACGGACAATGCAACCCGGGTAAACGTAATGGGACTGCGTATGGGACATACTTTTGTGAACAAGCAAAGGCCCGATAGGAACCTTGCCTTCTGGGTGGGTGCCATGGGCATACAAATGCAGACCGATACCTACGGTTCACTTATGATGAGGGAAGCCATACCGGATGAAACCTGGGACAGGAAAGACCAGATCGTGGCAGATTACAGGGATTGGTACGACAACGAAGCCACCCCGGCCCAAAAAATTATTGCCGACAAAACACTTACCCCTATTATGGATAACCTCGAAGCCAGGAATGGTGAATCCGTTGTAAAATATGGGATAGATAAGCAAGTAAAAGACAGGTGGAACATGCTTGTTGGCGCACAATTCCAACTCAACAAACATTGGATGCTCAGGTCAGAGGTCGGCTTCCTTGCTTCCAGGACATCCTATTTGCTATCATTGAATTACCGCTTTCTTGGGATAAAGAAAAAATCAACAAACTAAGCAATCTTGAAAAATGAAAAATAAAGGAACAAGTTTACTAATAAGCCTAATGATGGCTTCCATGTTCACTGTAATGTCACAGGACAACACCCAACTGGCCATAGATATTTCAAAAGCCCAACAGCTCAATGTTGATAAATTAACGGGCTATAGCTGGACACGATCGGCCAAGGCATTGATGAATGGCGAAGAAAAAGTCCATAACCTTGTAAAAGTTTGGTTTAACGGTAATGGGGAAATGGAAAGTTCGGTTCTGAGCTCCGAATCCAATGTTAAGAAGAAAAGGGGGATCAGGGGGAATATTCAAAAAAATGCAGCGGAGGATTTACTTGGAATGCTTGAGCAAACAATTAACCTCTCGCTCAATTATGCTTTTTTGTCCAAAGGGAACTGGATAGACCTATTGGACATGGCCGAAGTAAAAA